>CAYPIT010000032.1:0-15609 GCA_964410825.1 uncultured Nitrospiraceae bacterium | reverse complement strand
CTATTGCTCTTTTCAGGATGACGAAAAATATTTTTCATATTCAGCGTGTATTATAAGAGGCTTTTATTTTTTTTAAAAGAAGAAAATGTTGTTATAAATGAATAAAAATTAATGATAAATAACGTAAAAATATAGATAAATAAGATTTACATCCATTGACATACAATGAATTATTGTGTATAAAAGTTTCTGTATGCCTGGAACTTATATCCCGACAGATTATTTTCCGATTGCTGTGTTTATTGTCATTTCGGAATTGATCGGACTTGGAGCGCTGGTCGGCGGTCTGCTTGTAAGACCACGGAGACCATACGTCCATAAACTTGTACCTTACGAATCCGGGAATCCACCTATAGGAGAACCAAGATATAAATTTTCTGTCAGGTTTTACATTATAGCGATGCTGTTTGTCGTATTTGATGTAGAAGCGGTTTTTCTCTATCCATGGGCAGTGGCATATAATAAACTCGGAATTTTTGGATTTGTGGAAATGATGCTGTTTATTTTAATTCTTCTGATCGGCTACGTATATGTCTGGAAAAAGGGAGCCTTTAACTGGGAATAATTGGGTAGCTATCGGTCATCAATCTGAGAAAAGATAATATCTGATCCCCGATTAACAACGGTCATGAACACTGATACTCATACATTAGTAGAGGTCGAAGACGGTACAAAGATAATTCCTGCCGCGAATACTATCATCACATCACTGGACAAGGTTGTTAACTGGGGAAGGAGCGGTTCTCTCTGGCCCATGACATTCGGACTTGCCTGCTGTGCGATCGAAATGATGGCATCAGGGGCCAGTCATTATGATTTTGACCGCTTTGGCGTTGTGTTTCGTGCATCGCCGAGGCAGGCTGATGTCATCATTATAGCAGGGACAGTAACAAAGAAAATGGCCCCTGTTGTCAGGAGGGTCTATGACCAGATGGCTGAGCCAAGGTATGTCATCGCGATGGGCAGCTGTGCCTGTTCAGGAAATATATATAATACATATGCTGTGGTCCAGGGTTGTGACAACTTTCTACCGGTTGACGTGTATGTACCGGGATGTCCTCCCAGGCCGGAGGCGCTGATGCAGGGCGTAATGAAACTTCAGGAGAAAATACAGAAGGAATATTTCAGATGGAGCCCATGGAGATAGTTGACAGGCTTAAAGAGAAATTTTTCAGTGAAATCGTTGATGTAAGACAGTTTATGGATCAGGTTTTTGTGAGTGTTAAACGGGAAAGAATTGTCGATATATGTCGCTATCTTCATGATGATCCCGAGATAAGCATGGACTATCTGGCTGATTTATGTGGTGTTGATTATCCTGAAAGAAAATACCGCTTTGAAGTGGTCTACAATCTTTATTCTTTTAAATTCAGACACCGCATTGCTATAAAGGCATTAATCCCTGAGGATGATCCGACTATCGAAAGTGTTGTAACGATCTGGAATGGTGCAAACTGGCATGAAAGAGAGGCATGTGACATGTACGGAATAATATTTAACGGGCACCCTGATTTAAGACGCATATTGATGCCCGAAGATTGGGAAGGATACCCTTTACGAAAAGACTATCCGCTGAAAGGCAGAAAAGACCGGGAATACAGAGGATATGAAGAACTTAAAGATTTACACAGCAATGATAATGAATGGAATATCGTATCCTGAAACTATATATTTAATCTCTTATTCTATTTTCCAACTGGAAGATAATGAAATCAGAAGCTGAAGAGAGCTCACGCATATCTACATCAGAAATGACCCTTAACATGGGGCCTCAGCACCCTGCGACGCACGGCGTGCTTAGACTCGTTCTTGATCTTGACGGGGAGACCGTTGTAAAGTGCACGCCATATGTAGGTTATCTCCACAGGGGCGTTGAAAAACTTGCCGAGCATAGAACTTACCTGCAGATATTACCGCTTACCGATCGGCTCGATTACATTGCAGCCATGTCCAGTAACATAGGTTATTGCGTGGCGGTAGAAAAGCTCTTTGGGATCAAAATGCCGGAAAGAGCAGAATATATCAGAACCATAGTTTCTGAGATGTCACGTATCGCAAACCACCTTCTCTGGTTGGCGACTCATGCGCTTGATATAGGCGCAATGACCGTTTTTCTTTACTGTTTCAGGGAAAGGGAAAAGATTTTGGACCTTTTCGAGAGACTGTGCGGTGCCAGACTCACTGTAAGTTATCCAAGAATAGGTGGTTTAAAAAACGACGTTGATGCTCAATGGCTCAAAGACCTCTTCAAGTTTACGGAAGAATTTCCTTCAAGAGTGGAGCAGTACGAGACTCTGATCGACCAGAACCGTATCTGGCTAAGAAGAACCAAAGATATCGGAGCAATATCAGCAGAAGATGCTATTAACTGGGGACTGAGCGGACCGACACTTCGGGGGTCAGGAGTTCCATATGATGTGAGAAAAGTTATACCTTACGGAGTGTATGACAAAGTTAAGTGGGAAGTGTGCACAGGTAAAAATGGTGACGTGTATGACCGTTACCGCGTGAGAATGGATGAGTTCCGTCAATCCAACTCTATTATCAGACAATGCATTGAACAGATACCTGAAGGCCCGATTATGGCTGATGCTCCTAAATTCACATTGCCTGCAAAAGACAAGGTCCTTGGTGATATGGAACATATGATCCACCATTTTGTACTGATTACCAAGGGCCCCCAGACCGCTCCTGAGGGTGAACTGTATATTCCGACTGAAGTTCCAAAGGGTGAACTCGGTTTTTACTTTGTTAGTGACGGAAGCGGAAGACCTTACAGAATGAGAATAAGGTCCCCGTCCTTTGTACATGTCTCGGCTTTGCCAAAACTCTGCGAGGGCAATCTGGTTGCCGATGTAATCGCTAATATCGGAAGTATAGATATAGTCCTGGGAGAATGTGACAGATGATACAAACTGAGAACTAAAGAATGTTTAATGAGACTGTTTTAAAAGAAATTGAAGAGATAAAGGCGAAATATCCTGATCGCAGAGGCGCCCTGCTGCCTGCACTTTATGTTGCACAGAGGGAATTCGGCTGGCTCAGTCATGAAGCAATGCTGAACGTCTCGATCGCACTGAACCTGCCGGAAGCCCTGGTGAGAGGCACTGCTTCATTTTATTCAATGTTCAGGCACAGACCGCTTGGCCGCCATATTATACAGCTCTGCACTAACATTTCATGCATGATTCTGGGATCAGAGAAGCTCGTGGATTTGATTAAAAATAACTATGGGGTGCTGCCAAACGGAACCAGCGGGGACGGAAGGTTTTCACTCGTTATTATGGAGTGTATCGGAGCATGCGGTACTGCACCGGCAATGTTTGTAAACACAGATTTCCACGAGAATCTGACAGAAAAAAATATTAAAGAGATACTGGAGCAATACAAATAGGATCCGAGGGGTCCAGGATTCAAGCATTATGGAAAAAGTTTTACTGAAAAACATAGACAATCCTGATTCTGCGAATATTGATGAATACCTTAATGTTGGCGGATACAAAAATCTGTCTGCTGCGTTTGAACGTAAGCCAAAAGATATAATCGAAGAGGTTAAAAAATCCGGATTAAGAGGCAGGGGCGGAGCTGGTTTCCCGACCGCCATGAAATGGAGTTTTGCTATTGCAGACCCCAAGTTTCCCAAGTATCTGATATGCAATGCTGACGAAGGAGAACCCGGCACCTTTAAGGACAGACCTATTCTCGAGAAAAATCCTCATCTGTTAATAGAAGGGATGGTGATTTCAGGGTATGCCCTCGGTTCTGAATATGGATATATATATTTGAGGGGTGAGTATCCTGATGCTAATAATATTCTGAAAAAAGCGATCAGGCAGGCATATGAAAAGAACTATCTTGGCGACAATATTCTCGGCAAAGGAATAAAGTTTCATTTATCAGTACATCAGGGGGCAGGTGCGTATATTTGCGGGGAAGAGACAGCCCTGATCGATTCTCTTGAAGGTAAAAAGGGGCAACCGAGAACCAAACCTCCTTTTCCTGTCAATGTTGGCGCATGGAATATGCCTACTATTGTTAATAATGTCGAGACTCTGGCTAACCTTCCATATATTATTGAGATCGGCAGTGAGGCGTATTCTGCGATTGGGAGCAGTGATTGCCCTGGGCCCAAGTTATTCTGTGTGAGCGGTTCGGTTAACAAGCCGGGCGTATATGAACTACCGATGGGAACAAGCCTCAGGGATATTATTTTTGATCATTCAGGAGGTATCAGAAACAGTGCAGAATTGAAGGCTGTTATGCCGGGAGGGATATCTACACCTGTTCTAACTGCTGATAATATAGACTGCGCAATGGATTTTGTTGCTATGCTGAAGGCAGGAAGTATGCTGGGTTCAGGGGCTGTTATAGTTATGGATGATTCAGTCTGCATGGTAAAGGTGGCATACAGGGCACTCAAGTTTTTTGAACACGAATCGTGCGGCAAATGCACCCCGTGCAGGGAAGGCTGTGAATGGCTCCGGAAGGTCCTTCAACGAATAGAATACGGTAAAGGCAGGGAAGGGGATATCGAACTTCTCCTTAATATAACCGAAATGATGACAGGTAGAAGTTTCTGTCCTCTTGGCGATGGCGCAGCAGGCGTGGTTGACGGAATGATCAAACATTTCAGAAATGAATTTGAGGAGCATATAAACACTAAACAATGTAAATTAAGCGTTTGAAATAATTTGAATAGTCAATACAGGACAAAGTTAAACTTGACACCATGATAACGATTACCATAAACGGAAAAGAGATAAACCTGGACAAGCCGATGACTGTTCTTCAGGCGGCCCGTCAGTCTGGCATAAAGATCCCTACTATGTGCGATCACGAGATACTCAAGCCTTACGGCGGATGCAGGCTGTGTGTTGTAGAAGTGGAGAGAATGCCTAAACTGCAGAATGCATGTTCTCTGATGGCGGCAGCCGGAATGGTGGTAACAACTGAATCTGAAGTAATATCTAAAGTCCGAAGGGGGATTCTGGAATTCCTGCTGATAAATCATCCTCTTGATTGCCCATATTGTGACAAGGCAGGGGAGTGTGATCTCCAGGACCATGTCCATAAATATGGTCCTACTGTCGGGAGATTTAAAGAAGAAAAGAGAAAAGTACCGGAAAGCCACCATGATCAGATCCTGACAAGGAATATGGAAAGATGCGTTGTATGCACGAGATGTGTAAGGATGTGTAATGACGTACAGGGGGCTTCTGCTATTGATATGGTCGGAAGGGGCGGCAACACAAAGATGGAACCTTTTTCTTCTGAATCTTTTAATTGCGAATATTGCGGCAACTGCCTTACGGTCTGTCCGGTTGGAGCTATACTGAGCCGCTTGTACATTCACAGCTACAGACCATGGCAGGTTGATGACGAAGTGGAAACTATCTGCTCGTATTGCGGTGTCGGCTGTTCTCTTGTACTCCAGATCAGGGATGATTCAATAAAACGTGTAATTCCGAAGATAGGGCTTGGTTTGAATAAAGGGCTTCTTTGCGCTATGGGCAGATTTGGTTACGAATATATAGGTGACTCAGGCAGGCTCAGTCACCCGCTTATAAGAATTGATGGCGAACTTCAGCAAAGTTCCTGGAGTGAGGCATTCCGTTTCATTGCTGAGAAATTAAATGAGATCAAGAAAGCAGGCGGTGGTAATTCTATTGCGGGCATTGCGTCCCCGAGATGCTCAAATGAGGACAATTATGTATTCCAGAAATTCATACGCATGGCTTGCGGGTCCAACAATATAGATTCAATTTCAAGGACCGGTTACGCGGCGGCGCAGAAATATCTTGAAGACCTTCTTGGCCAGGGAATTACATCCAACCTCATAAGCGGACTTGAAAACTCTGAAGTGATTGTTGTGATGGGATCTGATCCTACTGCGGTCAATCCTATACTCGGGCTTTCGATCAGAGAGGCTGCGAGGCGGGGAGCAAAGGTTGTTGTAATTGGTAATGCAAAGGGACTGGACAAATATAAGGCCTTACAGATTACACCCCCTGTTTTTAATGAGGCGGCTGTCCTTGAGCAGCTGTTAATCGGGATTTTCGAGGATAAAGGTGTGCGGGGTGAGAAACTGGATGTGGACAAGGGCATTCGTGAGCTTGCTGAAAAGGCATCCAAACAGATAGAAGTAGAAAATTTAGATGAACTTAAGAACATTTTATCCGAAAGCAGTTCAATTTCTTTTGTTTTTGGTATGGATCTGGTTCAGCGCAGTGATGGACACAGGTCGATTTTTGCGGTTGCCGGGCTTATATATTTGCTTGAGTCAAGGCTTTATCTCCTTTCGGAGGGACCGAATGAACAGGGACTTATAGATGTAGGGTGTACCCCTGACATGCTACCTGGAGGCAGGCCCATAGACATTTATGATTTCAAGTCTAAATATCAAGAGGAATGGGGAGGTGACATTCCTGACCATGATGGTATGACTCTTTTAGAGATGATGGATGAAGCCAGGAATGGCACTATAAAGGCCTTGTATGTTATGGGTGAAAATCCTGTATTTAACCTGCCCGGAGGACCTGATATCAAAGAAGCATTAAAATCACTTGATTTCCTCGTGGTTCAGGATATTTTTCTTACCGAGACAGCTCAGTTGGCGGATGTTGTTCTTCCGGCTCTCGGCTGGACAGAAAAAACCGGAACATACACCAATCTTGAAAGACGGATTCAGCTTCAGCGCAAGGCGGTGAGTTCGGTTAACGGAATGGAAGACTGGAAAATAATAGCGGATATTTCATCAAAGATGGGATACAAGATGGAATATTCGGAAGTAGAGGATATCATGGATGAGATTGCGAGAGTTTCTCCGCTTTATCGCGACCTCAGTTACAGGGAAATAAACAAAGGTAAATGTTTATGGCCCTATCATGGCGAGCCGTTAAGGGGGGAAATTTGTGAAGTGTCTGCCGGGAATGGCGCAGGAGGTGACTATAATGCAGACTATTACATTGCCCTTGACAGGCTGCTGTTTCATTCCGGCACTGTTTCGAGGAGATCTTCGGCTCTCATGAAAATATGTCCTGAGCCTGCTCTCAGGATAGGATCTGAAACTGCCAGAAAAGTCGGAGTCAGTGATGGTGATATCGTAAAATTCTCCACTTCTGCCGGAAGCTATATGGCCCCTGTGTCAATTGATGATTCTATTTGTGACAACAGGGTGTTTCTGAGCAATAATTTTGAAGCTAAGGGACTGTTCAGTTTATTGAATTACAGGCTTGACCCGGTTACCAGGGCGCCCGGCATAGAAGGGTGTGAGGTGAAGATTGAAAAAGTATAGGAAAACAGATTGAGATATGCTTGAAGCTATATGGACAGCGATTAAGGTTTTCATTGTCATAAATATAGTCTTGATTCATGTGGCCTATGTTGTTTATTTTGAGCGCAAGGTCATCGGTCATATGCAGGCAAGAATGGGCCCGATGCGTGTAGGATGGCACGGGCTGCTGCAGCCTATCGCAGATGGAATTAAGCTTTTTTTTAAAGAAGATATTATGCCTTCATCCGCTGACAAGCCTATATTTTACGTTGCCCCTATTATCGGTATAATAGCGGCGCTTTCGTCTTTTGCGGTGATGCCGTTTTGGGAAGGCTTTTCGATCGCAAATCTGAATATAGGTATTTTATACATACTGGCGTTATCATCAGTCGGTTCTTATAGCGTTATATTGGCCGGATGGGCATCCAATTCAAAATATTCATTTCTCGGCGGGTTAAGATCTTCGGCCCAGGTTATCAGTTATGAAGTTGCGATGGGTATGAGTCTTGTAAGTATAATGATGCTTTCAGAAAGTGCAAGCCTTTCTGATATTGTTAATGCCCAATCTCAAGGCTGGTTTATCTGGACGCAACCCGTTGCTTTTTTTGTGTTTGTGATGGCTGCGGTTGCCGAGACGAACAGGTTGCCTTTTGATATGCCGGAGGCCGAGACAGAGCTGGTTGCCGGTTATGCTACGGAATACAGCGGAATTCGCTTCGGTCTTTTCTTTATGGCTGAATATGCGGCGATGTTTGTTATGTCGGCTTTAGTGGCGGTATGCTTTTTCGGCGGCTGGCGTGGTCCTGACTTCTGGATATTTTCTGCTATTCCGGGAATTGTGTGGTTTATGATCAAGGTATATGCTTTTATCTTTTTTTATTTCTGGTTAAGGGCAACATTGCCAAGGTACAGATATGACCAGCTTATGGGACTGGGGTGGAAGATTTTTATTCCGTTGGCATTGGCAAATATAATAATTACCGGACTGGTAAAACTTTTATAAATGTAAAAATGAAAAATCAAAATTCAAAAATAAGGAGTTTTTATTAAAAATATTGATCCATAATTTTGACTTTTGATCTTTAATTGTTTATTTAACTATGACCATACAGGAGCTCATTAAAAAAATATTTTTCATCGAGATACTGAAGGGGCTTGCGCTGACGCTTGAGCATTTTTTTAATCCCCCTGTCACCAGACAGTATCCACAGGAAAAAAGGGAGCCCTTTCCAGGATCCCGCGGTCTTCATGCACTTGTAAGAGATGATGAAACCGGTGAGGCGAGATGCGTTGGATGCGGTCTTTGTGCGGCGATCTGTCCTTCTCAGTGCATATATATCTATACGAGTGAAGGTGACGACCATAAAAAAGTTGTTGATAGATATGAGGTAGAGGTATTAAGGTGTGTATTTTGCGCCCTGTGCGTGGAGGCATGTCCATATGCCGCATTAGCCCTTACGGATCACTTTGAATACTCCGGATATACGAGAGAAGAATTTTATTATACAAAGGACCGGCTTCTCGAAAACTGGGATAAATATATGGCCGGAAGCAAGGGCAGGGATTATATAAAGAGATTCTGGGGCCCGAAATCTTCATATTTTGCTGATCCGGTAGCAGCAGAGGACAGGGAGAGTTTGGAAAAATGACTATGGTCCAGCTCTTTTTTTCATATTTTGCAATCACAATGACGATCATTTCTGTATTAGTTGTAACAAGGAAAAACCCTGTCCACAGCGTGTTGTTGATGTTGATCCTGTTTGTTCATATTGCCGGTCTCTATCTGTTTCTGAATGCAGAGTTTTTAGCAGCTGTACAGATAATCGTTTATGCTGGTGCAATACTGGTGCTGTTTCTGTTTGTCATCATGCTTCTGAATCTTAAAAATGAGGAGAAAGTAAGGAAATTTCAGAGCCAGTGGCCGATTGGTGCGGTTATAGGGGCGATTTTAGTGATATTTTTTGTATCGATATTAAGAAAAGTATCTGTACTGGCTCCGCCAGGTGATTATACTGTTGAACGTATTCAATCTGAAGGAGCGATGATGACGATCGGAAAGGTCCTGTATACTCAATATCTTTTACCGTTTGAAATAGCTTCAGTAGTTCTTCTGGTTGCGATTATAGGTGCGGTTGTGCTGGCAAAGAGAAGGATATGAAGCAGGAGTAAAGAGTAAGAAGTTAAAAAGTTGTAAGACGTAAGACGTGACGAATGATTAGTGATTGATTAAAAACTGATGGGTGACAAGAAAGGGAATTAGGTGGTTCCGTTAAGCTGGTATATAATTTTAAGCGCCATAATGTTCAGCATAGGTGTTTTCGGCTTTCTTGCAAGACGAAACCTTATTATTATGTTTATTTCGATAGAACTGATGCTTAATTCTGCGAATATCAGCCTCGTGGCTTTCAGTCATTACCTTCAATCACTTAATGGGCAGATACTGGTCTTTTTTGTAATTACTGTTGCAGCTGCTGAAGCAGCGATAGGATTGGCTATATTGATCGCATTTTATAAGAATAATCCTACTATAAAAGTCGATGAGATTGATTTACTTAAAGGATGAGGGCATAAGGATAATGAATAGAAAATGCTGAAATATACTCTTATACCGCTGTTGCCTCTTCTATCGTTTATTATCAATATTCTATTTGGCCGTAATCATATTAAAGATAAGGCCCACCTTATTGCGGTGCCTGCTGTTTTCCTCTCTTTTCTGTTTTCTGTTTCGGCATTTATGGATGTGCTGAATGGGCAGGTCATTAATATTAATGTATACAGTTGGATTGTATCAGGCACCTTCAATGTATCTGTAGGATTTCTTATTGATCAGCTTTCTGCCATAATGCTGCTTGTTGTCACGTCTATAAGCACTCTCATTTTTATTTACTCAATCGGATACATGCACGGTGATGGAGGTTATTACCGTTTCTTTGCTTATCTTAGTCTGTTTGTTTTTTCGATGCTTATGCTTGTTATGGCTAATAATTACCTCCTGATGTATTTTGGCTGGGAGGCGGTTGGTCTCTGTTCCTATTTCCTGATAGGTTTCTGGTTTCATAAAAAATCCGCGGCTGATGCAGGTAAGAAAGCATTCATTGTAAACAGATTGGGAGATTTTGGTTTTGGTCTTGGAGTGATACTGATTTTTATAACATTTGGCAGCCTTGAATATCTGGAAGTATTTGATCAGGCCGGCGGTATTGTCGGCCAGACTATTAATTTTTTTGGTACTGATGTCAGCCTTATTACACTTATATGCCTGCTTCTTTTCTGTGGAGCGGTCGGCAAATCAGCACAGTTGCCGCTTCATGTCTGGCTTCCCGACGCAATGGAAGGCCCAACCCCGGTTTCTGCTCTTATTCATGCTGCAACAATGGTCACTGCAGGTGTATTTATGGTCGCCAGATCGAATCCCCTGTTTAACCTGTCAGAAACGGCGATGATGACTGTCGCGGTTGTAGGAGGGGTAACCGCGGTGTTTGCGGCCACCATAGCGCTGGTGCAGAATGATATAAAGAGGGTAATCGCTTACTCGACAGTGAGCCAGCTTGGATACATGTTTCTTGCTCTTGGCGTAGGTGCATTTTCTGCCGGCATATTTCATCTTTATACGCATGCATATTTCAAGGCCCTGCTGTTCCTTGCTTCGGGAAGTGTTATACATGCATTGCATGATGAACAGAATATGCAGAAAATGGGCGGGCTGAAAAAGTACATGCCGGTTACCTACTGGGTGTTTATATTAGCAACACTGAGCATTACAGGTATTCCGGGGTTTGCCGGTTTTTTCAGTAAGGACGAGATTCTCTGGAGGGCTTATCTGGGAGGCGACCTGGGTAGATTCCTCTGGTTCCTGGGTACAGCGGCAGCCCTCTTGACCGCATTTTACTCCTGGAGATTAATATTCCTGACATTTCACGGGAAGTTCAGGGGGACTAAAGAGCAGGAGCACCACCTACATGAGTCTCCACGTGTTATTACAGTTCCCCTTATACTGCTTGCTGTTGGTGCGGTAGCTGCGGGCTGGGTTGGCATACCCCCTATTTTTATGGAGCATGGGGACAGGATAGGAGAGTTTCTCGCGCCTGTGCTTGGACACCCTGAGAGTCATGGCACTCATGCCCAGGAAGCGTTTGTTATGGGTGCTTCGATAGCGGTAGCGGTTGCCGGTCTGTTCGTTGCATTCATAATGTACATCAGGAAAACAGACCTGCCGGTAAAGCTGGGCTCCGCATTTCAGCCTGTGTATAAACTCCTGTTTAATAAATACTGGATTGACGAACTATACAGCAAGACCCTGGTTCAACCTGTGATGAGGGCCTCAGAAAAAATAATACTCGGTATTTTTGATACAAAAATCATAGAAGGTATTGTAAATGGAGTTCCAAACCTTATTGGCGCTTTCAGCCGGAAGTTCAGGGGCATACAGACAGGATTGTTATCTAACTATGCCCTTGTGATGGCTTTCGGAGTGCTGTTTATTGTAGGTGTATGGATTTTCTTAAAGTAAGAATATGGAAAACGTAATCTATAACCAGCTTAACTATTCTGTCCTTTCATGGACAGTATTCCTGCCTTTAGTCGGGGCGTTGATAGTGCTGTTCATGAGAGATACGTCTGCTATCAGATGGACATCCCTGATAACAACTCTTCTTACATTTATTGTTTCTCTTCCGATATTGAGTAACTTTGACAAGTCGACCCACATGATGCAGTTTGTTGAGATAAATGAATGGATCCCGTCATGGGGCATAAATTACTTTGTCGGAACAGACGGCATCAGTATTTTTTTCTTATTCCTTACGACTATTTTAAGTGTGCTCTGCGTCCTCGTCTCATGGACCGCTATAGAGTCGAAGGTCAAGGGGTTTCATATAGCTATCCTAACAATGGAAACAGGGATGCTCGGCGTATTTGTTGCTCTGGATTTTTTCCTGTTTTATTTATTCTGGGAGGCGATGCTGATCCCGATGTTTATTTTGATCGGCGTATGGGGCGGTCAGAACAGGATTTATGCTGCTATCAAGTTCTTCCTTTACACACTTGTTGGAAGTGTTTTGATGCTTGTCGGTATAGTAGTTCTTTATTTTGCCGGAGGCAGAACTCTTGATATCATAGCTTTAAGCAATTTGCATTATCCGCTGGAAATGCAGTACTGGCTGTTTCTCGCCTTCTTTGCCGCCTTCGCTGTGAAGGTCCCGATGTTTCCTGTTCACACATGGCTTCCGGATGCGCACACAGAAGCCCCGACTGCGGGCAGTGTTATTCTTGCGGGCGTTCTGATTAAAATGGGCGCGTACGGATTTTTAAGGTTTTCGATGCCTATGCTTCCTGACGCTTCCAGATTCTTTGCAAGACCGGTATTGATACTCTCGATTATTGCGATTATTTACGGTGCGCTCGTATGTTTTGCACAGAAAGATTTTAAGCGGCTTATTGCATATTCCAGTGTAAGCCACATGGGTTTTGTAACGCTGGGACTGTTCGCCCTGAACACTCAGGGCATTGAGGGCGGGATACTCCAGATGTTGAATCACGGTATAATCACGGGCGCAATGTTCCTTATGATAGGCATCATTTACGAGAGGACTCATACGAGGGTTATTGCCGACTATGGAGGATTTGCAAAGCTTCTACCCTTGTATGCTGGCCTTTTTATCGTTCTCACACTGGCATCAATAGGGCTACCCGGCACTAACGGTTTTATTGGGGAATTTCTTGTTATCCTTGGCGCGTTCAAGGTTAAAAAAATCTTTGGTGTGCTGGCAGCTACCGGGATTATCCTTGGTGCGGGATATATGTTATGGCTGTATCAAAGGATCTTTTTTGAGACATCAAATCCTGATTATGAGAGAGGAGATCATCCTGTATCAGACCTGAACCGGAGAGAAATCCTTACTATGGTCCCTCTGATCGTTTTTGTGTTCTGGATAGGCTTTTACCCTAATGCCTTTTTGAGTTACATTCATGCTTCTGTAGAGCACTTAATTAACCGGATGAACCAGACCGCTTTCGCGGGTCAGGAAAACCTTATCGCAAAATATCTGTCGGAGATTTTTTAATGGGCATCGAAATTGGCATAGATTTACTTGATATAATGGCTTTCATTCCTGAGTTTACACTGATATGCGTCGGCCTGATTTTGCTGCTGCTTGATCTTGTTATTACAAAGAAAGAGACTATTGCTGCGGTTGGTATAATAGGCATTCTGGTCGCTATTTACGGGACTTTTAAACTCTATGGGATCACCGGACCGCAGAACGCTTTTTTTGATATGTTTGTGCTGGATGGATACTCAAATCTTTTTAAAGTTATATTTTATTTGAATCTTCTCCTGACAATATGCATTTCGATTAAATACATGGCGATAGAGAAGACTTCGTTTGGTGAATATTATGCGCTTCTCATGTTTGCCACAGCCGGTATGATGATTATGGCTTCGGCTGCTGATTTAATTCTTCTTTACCTTGGCCTTGAACTGATGGCCCTTTCTACTTATATCCTTGCAGGACTGATGAGGAAAACTCCCCGTTCTAACGAAGCTGCGCTGAAATATTTTTTCCTCGGTGCATTTTCTTCAGCTTTTCTTATCTACGGAATTTCTCTTACTTATGGGATGACAGGGACGACTAATATCAAAGAAATAGCCGAGGCGGTGAGAACCTTAAGTATCGTCAATGACCCTATTCTTATGCTTGGCATGATATTTATCATTGTTGCGTTCGCTTTCAAGATTGCCCTAGCCCCATTTCATATGTGGGCCCCCGATGTATATGAGGGTGCTCCTACTTCAGTCACGGCGTTCATGTCTGTTGGTCCAAAGGCTGCGGGTTTTGCTGTAATGGGGAGAGTGCTGTTTGATGCCTTCGGAGGAATGCAGGTCCAGTGGTCCAGTATCCTGGCGCCACTGGCGGTCATTACAATGGCTGTAGGAAGCATAATAGCTCTATCACAATCGAATATTAAGCGGATGCTTGCCTACAGTTCTGTAGCACATGCAGGATACATGTTGCTTGGAATCATCGCAGGCACTCCTGAGGGTCTGGCGGCTACGGTCAGTTATTTAATAATATACACGTTTATGAACATGGGTGCTTTTGCAATTGTGATAATGTTAAGGAGAGAAGGGTTTCAGGGCGAAGACATCGAAGATTATATAGGGCTGTCAAAGAGCAATCCAACTGCTGCTGTACTGATGCTTGTGTTTATGTTTTCGCTTACAGGAATTCCGCCCACAGCCGGATTTATCGGCAAATTTTATGTGTTTATGGAAGTCATAAATGCCGGGTATACGTATCTGGCGGTTGTTGCTGTTGTATTCAGTGCTGTTTCAGCATTTTTCTATCTAAGGATTGTCATGTATATGTTTATGAAAGATCCGAAAGAGGAAGTGGTGCTTGCCGGTTCACCTTCCATAAGTTTTACCCTTGCGTTAACATCGATGATGGTTATTATTATCGGTGTCTTCCCGTCAGTATTACTCAATCTTGTCCGATATTCCATGCCGTGATTAACAAATTAGGGACACATCCCATATTTAATATAGACTATTGTGGCTGATTCTGAGGAAATATGGGATGTGTCCCTATTATTTTTGTGCGCTTGTCATGAAAACAGTTCGTGTTTTATAATTACATTCGCTATAATATTGCCGCATTCCTATTGCCGAAGTGGTGGAACTTGGTAGACACGCACGGTTGAGGGCCGTGTGGGGCGACCCATGCGGGTTCAAATCCCGCCTTCGGCACCATTGCTTTCTTTTAAAATTAATAGGTTGTCCTGTATATGGTACAACCGCAAACCAGCCAGAGAATCATTCTAACAGCAGTTATTATGACATGAAAAAATGGGGTCAGACTTGACTATTGATATATTAAACTCAATATTTAAGTCTGACCCCTTGTATGACCCTTGTATGTGCTCCTGACTGGATAGAACTTACTTATATAAATGAATTGGTAAATGCTTTTTATAATTTATGAAATCTTTGTCGTTTGTATATATTTGAAGCTTTTGCAAGTTCGAAATAGCACAGATTAAGAAATCAGTTGTTGCGCCCTGAATCCCCTTATTCCTGCAGATATTACAGAATTCTGCTGCTTTGACAAAATAATCAGATACTAACGGGAAATCCTCAAAAAAGGATAGCTTATCCCTCAGTTTTTTGAATTGAGAAGTCTCGGAAATGCCGGACAAAAGTTCCTGACGAATTGGCCCGATCATGATAACTCTGCCATCTTTAATAAGTTCATTTAGCTTCCCTGATAAATCAGCATCAGGTTTTTTATGTCTGAGTACATGAGACCAAATGCAGGTATCAACAAGTACCTTCATCT
>CAYPIT010000031.1:0-15619 GCA_964410825.1 uncultured Nitrospiraceae bacterium | reverse complement strand
CTTAATTTTAATCATGCGGCTTTTTTCAATAAAAAGTTTTTTTTAATTTTGTTTTCTATTTATTGATTATACTCTATATCTTCCGATTTTTTAATCAGAAAAAGCTTGTTCAATGAATTCAATTGGTTCAATTGAATTAAATTTATCTAAATGCTATAATGTGATCGTTTTTATAAGGAGGAGATAACCTGCTTGATTTATTAATAATAGAGTGCAGGTGCAATTGAAAAGGACGCTAAGCCGCAGAGACGTCCTGCATATGGGGATAATAACCGCGGCTTCAATTATTATTCCTCATAATTCATTCGCCTTTGACGAGCCTTCTCTATCCCCGGAAAGAAGACTTTCCCTCTATAACATCCATACAGAAGAATTTCTTGATACCGTTTACTGGAAAGATGGGCATTATGTCCCGGGAGCTTTAGCTGAAATCAATCAACTTTTCCGTGACTGGCGCACTGGAAAGATAAAGCCTATTAACCCTGAACTCCTGGAGCTTTTATTTGCCCTCAGAAAAAAGCTTAGAAATACGAGGCCCTTCTGCGTCGTTTCCGGCTACAGGACCCCACGGTCAAATGCCATTCTGAAGAAAACGCAGACAGGGGTGGCCTGGAACAGTCTCCATATGTATGGCAAGGCAGTAGATATTCGATTACCGGGGTACAGCCTCAGGTCATTAAGAAGTAACGCTATCGAACTGAAACAGGGAGGAGTAGGTTACTATCCCTATTCCAAGTTTTTGCATCTTGATGTGGGTGACATACGTTACTGGACAGGCTGACAGTTCAATGCAGGGCCGCTACAGAGCAATTCATCTTGCCTCGCTTATATCCTGAATAATAGGCTTAACTTCTTTTGCCTTTTTATCCCCATCCGGCTTTACGAGCTTGAGTTCCTTCTGGCTCTGCATTACCTGGGCCTCTATCTTCGCGCCTTTGGCAATAGAAATATATTCTCTATACAGAATTTCCCCTTTGCCACGAGAGCCGGATCCAATTTCGATTTCATCGGCTTCCAGTTTTCCATTGAACTCGCCGTTAATCTGAATCCTTCTCTTTGCCTTTATTTCACCACCGCTGAACTTCCCAGAAATACTGACATCATTGCCAGCTGTTATATTCCCTCCATTCAGCTCTCCCTCGATATGAACGCTTCCTTCTTTGGTTTCAATATTGCCTTTGCATGTGCCCTTGATAATGATATTGGAGTTTTTTTCAGAAATTATATTCCCCTGAATCTCTCCGCTTAATTCAAGGTCACACGTTACATTTATGTCCCCTATAAGCTTACTGCCCTTTAATATACTGTTGGTTTTGTCAGGGCGAATGACCGGCTGTTTTAAGACCTGTGTTTTACTCATGCCCTCTAAAGGGCTTTCTGCATTATTCTTCATATTATTGTCCTCATCTTCATTGGCCCATTTTCTAAACATTTTGACACCTCTTTATCGCTTTTCAGGTTAAGTTTTGAGAGATCGGTAAATTTTCAGTCATAAGATAACCAAATTGAGAATAAAATTGCAAACAGAAAATTCGGGGCTGCTAATTCATTAAATAATGTACGAAATATGCCGATAAGAGCTTAATGAATTTATAGAATGGAGGGGTAAAGATAATTATGCCAAAGTCAAAAGTTTCCAGGAAAAATCTTTTACTCGAAGATGAAATTGATCAATATTGTAAGGATGTTGCAGAGGTATTGACAAACATCAATGCCCGGATCAACGAAAAAGAATCAAAAAAGCAGAAGAAGAAAAAGAAGAAGACTCCGGCTTTAGTAGGGTAAGGCCAAGATTAATCCTTATCCTTTATTTGGCCTGGAAGAGACAGAATAAATTATTTGAGATCCTGCTTATCCTTATTACCATTACCGCATATACAGCACACACAATATTGTACCTCCTACATTTTTGTGGCGATATTACCTGACAACAACCTTTAAAATACAAACAGTTACGGCCTGGCACGATTTTAGCGTTTTGATAAAGCCGGAAATTCGCAATTTTGACGAGGTAACTTGCTGTGAAGTTTACAAAGATAATATTTAATTGTTATTATTACGCTTCGGACGGACGGTTTTTGGCTTTCGGTAGCGTCTGATACCATACTAAGGTTGTTTATAGAATGGTATGGACGCTATTTTTAACTTTACCGGGTTGTCTTTGATATTGAGGAAACAGACATGTGCAGACTTGTAGCCATAACATCAAACAAGTATTTTTCTCCGATCGAAAACATAATCGCCCTTGAAACTATGAAAGAGGGTCATGACGGTTCCGGAATGGGGCTTATCCTGAAGGGCCTCGGCGGGGAATTTGAGGAATTAAAGGATTACCCGATACTTTCTGGCATATGTTCTAAAAAGGGTTTAAAAACACTTGATGATTATATGAACAAGCTGGGATTCCAGCTGAAATACACCTGGACTCCAAAAACCAGGGCTGTAAAAGGAATCGAAAGCCGCGACTACTATTTTGCGAGAGTTTATGACTATCCTGATGTTTATAAAGATACACCTCTCGAAGTTAAAGAGAGTCTGTTATTAAATACCAGATTAAGTCTGAGGGAACAGGGTGAAAATGATGAATCGATTATAGTTTTTTCTTTTTACCCTGATATCCTTGCTTTAAAAGAGGTCGGTGACCCGCTTCAGCTTGGAAAATTTTTCGGTCTTGATAAATCCTCACTCAAGGCAAAAATTATCTTTGCACAGGGCAGACAAAATACAAATTACGCTATCAATCTCTATGCGTGCCATCCATTTTTCATTCAGGGTTTCAGCACAATGACAAATGGTGAAAATACGGCCTTTATACCTATAAGGGAATTCCTCATGGGCAGGAGGTTTCCGGGTTATACAGGTTACAACAGCGATAGTGAGGTCTTCTGTCATATTTTACACTATACCTGTAAACAGCTCGGTTATCCCCTTACTTATTATAAAGATGTAGTGACACCGCTCAGTCGGTCAGAGATTGAAGCGAGGACTGACAGTGATGCAGTAAAGTTTTTAAAGATATCTCTGAGACCGCTATGTATCGACGGTCCTAATTGCGTTATCGGTTTTACTCCGGACGGCAGATGTTTTATGGTTCAGGATGCCAAGAAACTGAGGCCCGGCGTAGTCGGAGGTTTTAAAGGCAAGTTTGGACTTATGTCTGAAGAATGCGGACTCGACAACGTAGTGCCTGAACGGGATAAATCTCTCGACGTATTTCCCATGAAATACGATATGGTTATTGTTAGTCCGGATGCAGAGGAGGTGACAGTATGGAACCAGCTGCACAGTTAGATAATAATCATGATCTGGCATTGAAAGATTTCCCTTATATAGTCAGATGGAGAGACGACAGGTGCAATCGCTGTGGAAGATGCACCGCAGTGTGCCCGATGTACTCGATCGAGCCCTCTGTGACAGTTCAGCGCACACTTCATTCCGAAGGTCCCACGCCCGAACCAAAGGCGGTCAGGCATGTTGTAACAATAGTAAAACAGTCAAATGACATCATCCGCTACTGCACAGGTTGTGCAACATGTGCCCTTGTCTGCCCGAACGAAGCTATCGAGCCTGAATATAATCCTGCTCACAAGTTTAATTTCCACAAAAACAGGGGCGGTCGTCCATACAGGAGAGGTGGAAGAAGAAACGATCCCGGTGAATCCACTCTTGACAGATTAAGATTTACAAGGATTTCGATGCTCACAGACCCTGCACTTGATGCTGGAAGGCATGAGTTCAGAATAAGGACTTACCTTGGCAGAATCCTTCCCGCCGAAGATCTGCCCGTACAAATAGTCAACGGAAAACTGGACATTGACAGGAAATCAGGAAAGTTTATACCGCCGGTACGCGAAATATATCCTGTTATGATCGGCAGCATGTCAATAGGCGCGCTTTCACCTAACATGTGGGAAGGGCTCGCAATGGGCATAACTTACTTAAATGAAGTCGAGGGCATGCCGGTTGTTATGTGCTCTGGCGAAGGCGGAATGCCCCAACGGCTTTTGAGATCAAGATTCATTAAATACTTTATTCCCCAGATAGCGTCAGGCTATTTTTGCTGGGATGAAATAGTCAGGGCAATCCCCCATATGGTGGAAGACCCCTGTGCGATCGAAATTAAATACGGACAAGGAGCCAAGCCGGGTGACGGAGGTCTTCTGATGGCCCATAAGGTTCTGAAGCTGATTTCTGAAATAAGAGGTGTGCCGATGGGGGTTGATCTGCCCTCGCCGCCCACACATCAAACGAAATACTCGATTGAAGAGGCGGTCGCCAAAATGATCCAGTCAATGTATATGGCCTGGGGATTCAGGGTGCCTGTCTACCCTAAAATATCAGGAAGCAAAACCGCAAAAGCGGTCTTAAATAACCTTGTGAGAAATCCGTATGCTGCAGCTCTATCGATTGATGGTGATGACGGCGGGACGGGTGCGGCATATAACGTATCAATGGATAGTATGGGTCACCCGATCGCTTCCAATGTCCGGGAATGCTATCTCGATCTTGTGGCTCAGGGTAAACAGAATGAACTGCCCCTGATAGCTGCAGGCGGAGTTGGCAAAAAAGGCAACCTTGCAGCGAATGCAGCCGCTCTTTTCATGCTCGGCGCTTCGGCTGTTTCGATCGGTAAATACATTATGCAGGCTGCAGCGCAATGTTTTGGTGATGAATACAACCGTTGCAATGTCTGTAATCTTGGAAGATGCCCGAGAGGAATAACAACGCAGGATCCAAGACTTTACAGAAGACTTGACCCTGATAAGGTAGCAGAACGCGTTGTTGAAGTTTACAAATCACTGGATGTGGAACTGAAAAAGATTTTCGCTCCCATGGGCAGAAGCACTGAGCTTCCTATAGGTATGTCCGACGGCATAAGTGCAAACGACCCTGCGGTTGCGGAGAGGCTTAAAATAAGTTATGCATGCTAAAAAGGCGAAAGTAACCATAGCTGGAAGCACCAAAGGCAAGAGAATCCCTTCCCGGATACTTGAAGAAAAGATCCAGGAATCTGTCAGAAAAGGTGCGAGGAATATTCACATAACCGCAAGTGGCCAGCACGGCATTGGCGGACGCATATGGCCGAGAGGCGAGACAGTAAAGATTACGATCGACGGCCCGGTCGGACAGAGGCTCGGCAGTATGGGTATGTTCGGCACCGAAATAGTAGTAAAGGGCAGCGCTTCTGATGATATAGGCTGGATAAACTGCGGTGCAAATATCACAGTCCTGGGTGATGTGACAAATGGCGCCCATAACGCATGCGCCCAGGGCAAACTCTATGTTCAGGGCAGTGGCGGAGCCCGCTGCGACACGATGACAAAACATAATCCAAAGTTTAATCCTCCGGAATCCTGGTATTTCAGGGATGTAGGTGATACATTCGCTGAGTTCAAGGCAGGAGGAATTTCGGTTATATGTGGAGTAAATCCCAGAAATGCTGAAAATATTCTTGGTTACCGTCCATGTGTAGGGATGGTAGCAGGAGTAGTATACTTCCGCGGACCGATAAAGGGATATAGCGAAAAAGATGTGAAGCTACTGGAGCTGACTGACCAGGATTGGCAGTGGCTCACCGAAAACATGAAACCATATCTCAAGGCAATTAAGAGAACAGATCACTATAAGAAACTCATGCGATCAAAGAAGGAATGGAAAAAGCTTGTGCCTTATACAGCACAGGAACGGGCCAAAGTAAAACCATTTAAAACATCGATATCCGAATTCCGATCTAAAGTATGGGAAAAGGGAGTTGGCAAGGGCGGAATTTTCGCAGAATATCTAACCCATCCACTGACAACGCTACCGTATATTACGACAGGCGATGACCGGAGGTTCATACCTGTCTGGAATAATTACAAGTATGCACCGCCATGTGAATATGCCTGTCCTACCGGAATACCAACTCAGAAACGTGCTCAGCTTATAAGGGCGGACAAGTTGCACGAGGCGATGGAACTGGTGCTTCAGTACAGCCCTCTTCCGGCATCTGTGTGCGGGGAGATATGTCCTAATTTATGCATGCAGGCCTGTACAAGGGGAAGGGTAGACAAGGCATTTAACATCAAGGAAATGGGAAGGGCAAGTCTTGAGGTCAAGGCTCCCAAGCCGAACAAAAAGACTGATAAAAAAGTTGTTGTAATAGGCGGTGGTCCCGGAGGACTCTCGATCGCATGGCAGCTTGCCCTTAAAGGCCACAGCGTCGACCTATACGAAGCAGAAGGCAAACTTGGCGGCAAACTTGAGCTTTGTATCCCGAGAGAAAGACTTCCGCAGAAGGTGCTTTTAAAGGAAATTGAACGTTTCAAAAAAATCGGCATTAACGTTCATCTTAATACTTTGGTAAACAGGAAAAAATTTTATCAGATATATAAATCTCATGACGTTGTAGTTGTAGCCTGCGGCGCTCATAAGCCGAAGAAAATGAATCTTTCAGGCTCAAAGGATATGATTTCTGCCTATGATTTTCTCAAGGGCATTAATATCGGGGATAGTCCGAATCTGAAAGACAGGAGTGTAGTAGTGATCGGTGCCGGAAATGTCGGCATGGACGTTGCCATCGAAGCTTATCACTGCGGTGCAAAGGAGGTTACTGCTGTCGACATACAGGAACCGGCTGCATTCGGAAAAGAACTTGATATGTCGAACTCTCTTGGAACAGAGATAGTCTGGCCCAAATTTACAAAAAAATATGTGAAGAGAGAAAAGAAGATATATTTTGCTGATGGTACGACGATGAAGGCTGACCTTGTTGTAATATCCATCGGCGATATGCCTATGACAGAATTTCTTCCTCCATCAGTGAATACGGACAAAAACGGATGGATTATATCTGATGACTCGGGACATACATCTGATCCAAAGGTGTATGCGATAGGAGATGCTACAAGGCTTGGTCTGGTCACCCATGCCATAGGACACGGAAGAAAAGCGGCTGATGCGGTTCATGCACTGCTTTCCGGAAGGTCCTATAACATGCCTCCACTTAAGCCAATGGTACCGTATGATAAAATCAAGACATCGTATTACGATGTCTGCCGAGGCGAACCGTTTGCTCCCAGGGAAGAGGCAAACCGCTGTATGTCATGCGCGGTTTGCAGAGACTGCCACATGTGTGAAGCTACATGCTATTACGGAGCCATAAGCAGAAAAGAATTCGAAGATGGTTCATATGAATATATTGTTGACAGTAATCTCTGCATTGGCTGCGGTTTTTGTGCCGGCATATGTCCCTGCGGTGTATGGGAAATGGAAGATAATTTATAAATTATTATAATATCCTCCTGTATTTTATGCTTTCCTGCTGCCTTAACTGACACACTCCATGCCATTGAATAGGGTAAAATTTGATGATCCTGCCTTTAACCTGACCTTTGCCCTGAATGATCTCGATAAAGATTTATATAAACTATTCCGACATAACGTATATGTAACAAAATAATATCAGTGATGTTTCTGTGCATAACAGAATGGAAGTGTTGGAAAGGAATACGTGTTCAATTCAATCAGAACTAAAATTGCGACAGCCTTTCTTGGTGTAATAGCATTTGTATATCTCACTCTGGGAATATACGGTTATTTTTTAATCAGCAACCATTTCGAAAATGTGGACCCCAAGGCATTAGAGAACTTTTTTTACAGGTTCCTGTATCTGGATTCAGCAGTTTTAATAATAGTTTTTATGCTTGGATTACTCATTGCCTCGGTGGTATCAAGAAAAATTACCAATCCGATAATCGAACTTTCAACCATTACAAATAAAATTGCCAGAGGAGATTTTTCCCATAAAGCAAAGATTTCATCCAATGATGAGATAGGCCTCCTGGCTGCATCATTTAATGAAATGGCTGAGGAACTGCAGAACAGCCATGCTGAAATGGATTTGGAAGTACAGGAGCGCACAGTGGAACTGTCTGAGGCAAATGAGAAGCTCTCGCAAGAGATTAACGAACGGGAGAGTTCAGAAAAACGCCTGGCATACATAGCATACTATGACGGTCTTACCAATCTGCCAAACCGAACTCTTTTCGAAGATCGTGTAGAGCAGGTGGTCTCTTTAAACAGCAGAAATAATATACGCTCAGCGTTACTGTTTATTGACCTGGATAATTTTAAACGGATCAACGATACTTTTGGGCATCTTGTGGGTGACGAACTGCTAATGGGCATCGCTGACCGTCTAAGGATGATGACGCGCAAAGGTGATTCCATTACCCGTAACGGTGACAGCGATGATCCTATGTTTGCCCGTGTCGGCGGTGATGAATTCACTGTCCTTCTCAGTGTAATAAGAAAATTTGAAGATGCAGCGAAAGTGGCCCAGCGTATAATTAAGGCACTGACTCAGCCATTCGTATTGAATAAACATGAGGTCTTTGTTACGGTGAGCATCGGTATAGCATTATTCCCCGATGATGGCAATGATTTGTTTGATCTTATGAAAAATGCCGACTCTGCCATGTATCATGCAAAAAATCAGGGAAAAAATAACTACCAGTATTACAAAAAGAGCATGAATGATACAGCTGCTGACAGACTGGTCCTTGAGACTGACCTGCGCATGGCCCTGAAGCGGAATGAATTATTACTTTACTATCAGCCTCAGGTTGACTCCCTGTCAGGAAAAATCGTAGGAGTCGAGGCACTGATAAGATGGCAGCACCCTGAAAGAGGTCTGGTTTCTCCTCTGGAATTTATCCCGCTTGCTGAAGAGACCGGACTGATAGTCCCCATTAGTAACTGGGTGCTGGAAACTGCCTGCAATCAGAGGAAAAACTGGCAGGAGAAAAGTATTTCCAATGTTCCGATATCGGTTAACCTTACCAGTCATCAGTTTCGGCAGCGTTCGCTTATTAATGAAATATCAGAACTACTTGAAAAATCATCTCTTCAATCATCTGATCTTATACTGGAAATTACAGAAAGCACCGTTATGGAAGACACAGATGTAACATTAAAGAATTTTCGTGACCTAACAGAAATGGGGCTGCGCCTTAGCGTTGATGATTTCGGAACCGGTTATTCCTCTTTAAGTTACCTGAAACGTTTTCCTATTCATGCCATAAAGATTGACCGTTCATTTATAAAGGATATTATTACTAACATAGATGATGCAACCATTGCCAATACAATTATTGCTATGGCACATAATCTGAATATGAAAGTTGTTGCCGAAGGCGTCGAAACTGAGGAACAGCTTATGTTTCTTCTTGAACGGAATTGCGATGAACTGCAGGGATATCTGTTCAGCAGCCCTCTGACATCAGAAGAAGTCACTGTGCTTCTGGAAAAAGAAAAAAAAGGGGATTACATAGGAATTCCCCTAATAATCAAACCTGTTGGATTAAATGAGGGAGCATGAAATATAGATCAGTGCTTACTCCCTTGTACAGCAAATCAGAGTGTTCCTCTCAAGACCAAAAAGAATGCGGTTAGAAAATTAACTTCAATTTTATAAATTATATCCGGTCTCTCCGTGCTGACTAAGGTCCAGTCCCATAACCTCCTCCTCATTATTTACTCTGAGACCAACTGTCAAGTCAATCGCCTTTAGGATAATAAGCGTCATAACAGCTGAATATATGATAGTGCCGAGACATGCTATTGCCTGTGACATAAAGAGAGATGGATTCCCAAAAAACAGGCCGTTTGCGCCATCAGGATTTACGGCGGTTGATGCAAAGAGTCCTGTAGCAAGAGCGCCCCAAAGGCCCCCGACCCCATGGATGCCAAGCACATCAAGAGAATCGTCGTAACCGATTTTTGGTCTGAGATTAACAGCCATATAACAGAGAACACCTGCTCCAAGACCTATAATAATGGCAAACAGAGGACTTACAAATCCAGCCGCAGGAGTAATGGCAACAAGACCTGCTACTGCCCCACTTACTGCACCGAAGGCAGTTGGTTTCCCCCTATGAAACCATTCGGTAAATGCCCAGCTGATTGCTGCGGTAGCTGCAGAAGTATTTGTTGTTACAAAAGCCAGAGAGGCAAGGCCCCCTGATGTAAGGGCGCTTCCGGCATTGAACCCAAACCATCCAAACCAGAGCAAAGCTGCTCCAAGGACGGTCATTGGCAAATTGTGCGGCATTATAGTTTCCTCCAGGTAGCCTTTTCTTTTCCCGATAATCAGGGCCGCTGTAATAGCAGCAATGGCAGAGTTTATATGTACAACTGTTCCGCCGGCAAAATCAAGAGCACCGAGTTTTCCAATCCATCCACCTCCCCAAACCCAGTGGCAAATAGGTGAATAGACAAAGGTCGCCCATAAAACTGTAAAAAGTAATAATGCTGAGAACTTGATTCGTTCAGCAAATGCCCCTGTAATAAGGGCCGGGGTGATGATCGCAAACATACCCTGAAACATCATGAATACAAGATGGGGCACCGTATCAGCCAAAGGTGCAGGTTCCTGTCCAACTCCATTAAGACCTAAAAAATCAAGCCCGCCTATAAATCCTTTTATATCTGTACCAAAAGCTATCGTGTATCCCCATAATACCCACACGATACTCATAACACAGAGGATCATGAAGCTGTGCATTAAGGTACCGAGGACATTTTTGTTTCTCACCATTCCACCGTAGAAGAAGGCCAGGCCGGGTGTCATTAGCATTACGAGTGCTGTAGATATTAAAAGCCATGCCGTGTCTCCTGAATCGATTTTTGCTGTTTCCTCTGCAAATGCAGGGACACAACTCAGAATCCATATTGCAATGCCCAGGGTTAACACTCTTTTAATTAATCTTATGTTTCCTGAATTATATGGTCTGCATTCTGTGATCGGTCTTTCCATTATATGGCCTCCTCTCCTTTCTCTCCAGTTCTAATTCTTACAACATCCTGAAGGTTATAAATGAATATCTTCCCGTCCCCAATCTCATCTGTCCTTGCATTTTCCATGATCGCTTTAATTACAGAATCGAGCTTATTGTCTTCCACCGCAACCTCGATCTTGAGCTTAGGAAGAAATCTTACCTCATACTCCACTCCTCTATAGACCTCCATGTGACCCTTTTGTCTTCCAAAACCTTTCACCTCTATAGCTGTCATTCCCTGCACACCGATATCTGTAAGCGCCTTTCTTACATCATCAAGTTTGAAATGTTTGATTACAGATGACACCATTTTCATGAGATATACCCCCTTATTTAGAATCTGTTCATAAAAATTGCTTAAACAACCTGCTTTTCATGTTTTAACGCTAAAATCATGCCAGCAGGCAACTTGTTAATTTTATTGGATTCAAGGATAACAATAAGCTACAATAATGATGATTAACTACAATTTTGTATAATAATTCGAACAAATCGGAGCAAATTCCGGGTTCACACCTTCCATACACATTATTTATACTCCTGTTTAAGATACACACACAAATTCCGATAAGAATATTACGTAAGTTTTGATATGGAGTTACGATAAATTATAGCTTGGTTTGGTAATTAGGCTTCAGTTATCGGGATTTATTAATTATGGCATCTGACTTAGATCATAATAAAGAAGAAGTCATAAGTGCTGTAAGGCAGAATACAAGAATTCTCCATACAGTGCTTTTACTTATTATTTCTATTCTCATCCTAGTAAATACAAAATATCTGTCTTCAATGCTTGATTATATCCCCTTCAGATCTATTGTACTCCTGTTGGTCATTGTAACTGGACTTGTGCTTGGGGTCGTTTATCTAATTATGAAAATATCAAAGACCGCTATGAGTAAATTAGTGGAATACAGCGAAAAAATAGATATGCTCCTATTAGCAAAACAACATGAAATAATCGAACGCAAAAAAGCCCAGCACAAATTGAAAATTGCATATGATGATCTGGAGAATAAAGTTGAAGAGCGTACTGTTGAGCTTTCAAACGCCAAGCAAATGCTATCAAAAGAACACAAGGAATTAAGCAAGATTTTCAGAATAGTGTCGATTGCGAAAAAAGAATGGGAAAAAACAATGGATTGTGTATCGGATATGGTAATGCTGACAGACAGTCAAGGCAGGATTAAAAGACTCAACAGGGCGCTTATGGATTTCGTAAAAAAACCATATACAGACATTATCGGTGAACGATGGGAAAAGATAATGCACGACAATAAACTCGAAACCGTATCACTGTTTGGAGAATTCATAGAAATCACTCACAAACCTACAGACAAATGGTTTGAACTTATGTCATATCCATATAAAGATGAGGAACTCGATTTCTCCGGCTTTGTCATAACATTGCATGAGACAACAGAGATAAAGAGAGTAACAACCGAGCTCAATCGTGCATATGAGGACCTGAAGACTTCCCATGCACAGATACTGCAGGGGGAAAAGATGGCTTCTATCGGGCAACTTGCGGCAGGGGTTGCGCATGAAATTAACAACCCTACGGGATTTGTGCTCAGCAACCTTAATACACTGCAGAAATATGTTTCCCGCTTAACAGAGTTTATTAACGACCAATCAAAAGCGATTGAATCGCAGGCTGATAGCTGTATGCAGGAACTGGCAGATAAGAAAAAAACGATGAAAATCGATTTCATACATGATGATATAAAAGATCTTATCAGTGAGTCTATTGAGGGCGCGGACAGAATTAAAAAAATCGTGCAGAATCTTAAGAGTTTTGCACGGGTGGATGAATCTGATCTTATAATGGCGGATATTAATGAATGTATAGAGAGCACACTTAATATTGTCTGGAATGAACTGAAATATAAGTCGGAAGTTATCAAGGACTATGGAACACTTCCTATGATCAATTGCTATCCTCAGCAGATGAATCAGGTTTTTATGAATTTACTGATAAATGCATCACATGCAATAGAGAAGCAGGGAGAGATAAGGATAAAGACCTGGGATGGAGACGGAATGATACATGTGTCCATATCTGATACAGGAGCCGGAATACCTGAAGATAAAATTAGTCGTATATTCGAGCCGTTTTTTACAACAAAGGCGGTTGGAATGGGAACAGGCCTTGGATTGAGCATAAGCTATGACATTGTGAAAAAACATAACGGAGAAATAAAGGTGGAGAGTGAAGTGGGTAAAGGCACTACCTTTAATGTAACTATTCCTTTTGTGGAAGAAAAGTAATATGAACGAAACAATAAAAATTCTGTGTGTTGACGATGAAAAAAATGTTCTCCGCGCCTTGAAAAGACTTTTCCTTGACTGTGATTATGAAATCATTACCGCAGCATCCGGCAGCGAAGGGCTTGAAACCCTGAAGAATATTGATACTGTTCAGATTGTTATATCAGATTACAGGATGCCGCAGATGAATGGCGTTGATTTTTTACAGGAAGTCTACAGGAATTGGCCCGATACTGTAAGAATAGTTCTTTCGGGATTTGCTGATATGTCCGCTATAGTGGATGCAATTAATGAGGGACATATATACCAGTTCATACAAAAACCGTGGGATGACGACAAGTTGAAGGCTACAATATCTAAAGCTCTTGATCACTATTTTATGCAGCAAAGAATGATTGGCACTGAAAAAGAACTGATCAAAAAGCATCAGGAACTTGAGGACACAAACATCTATAAGGAAAAAAATGTTAATGAAGATACCGCTGATATGCATGCCGAGAATAATGCATTCACGGCTACTGACAATGTATTTGATACTCTGCCTGCCAGCATTATAGGGATTGACCATGAAGGGACCATAATACAATGCAACAGGAGAGGCCAGGAGATAATAAGTGCGGATAAACACAATATCATAGGAACAAAACGGTCGGATTCATTGCCGGAAGAAATTAATGCATTCATTGAAGATGTCTCAAGAGAGGGTGATCTTGTTCGTAGTGTATCAAGAAATGGTTCAACAATTAATGTTAAAGGGGTTCAGATGAGATACTCTGACGGACAGGAAGGGCTTTTATTAATTTTTGAGGATGGAATTTCTCATGACTGATTACGCTGTTTTATTTGTTGACGATGAAAAAAATATACTGAACTCTGTTGAGAGACTCTTTCATGACGATAAACTTAAAATCCTCAAGGCGATTTCTGCTGAAGATGCTTTGGAATTTGTGAAAAACGAGGAGATAGCTGTGCTCGTGTCTGATAATTGTATGCCCGGAATGAAAGGAGTTGAGCTTCTGTCAAAAGTAAGGGCGATATCTCCGGATGTGGTGAGGGTCCTGATGACAGCGCATGCCGACCTGCCGGTTGCTATAGAAGCAATAAACAGAGGAGAGGTTTTCAGGTTCATAGAAAAGCCATGGAACGACAATGACCTGAAAGAGACAGTTTATGAAGGAATCAGCCGTTTCCAGATTATCAAGGCACTCAAGAGTCAAGATGAGTCATCCATGCTATCACTTGCCCAGACAATAGAGCTCAAAGACACGTACACAAGGGGGCACTGTGACAGGGTGGCAAGATACGCCCTGATGATAGCTGATGCGTTAAGCCTTTCCGAAGAAATAAAAAAAGAGATCAAATATGGCAGCTGGCTTCATGACTGTGGAAAAATCGGAATTCCTGATGCAATACTTAATAAACCGGCAAAGCTTGATGAAGAAGAATTTGAACTCATAATGAAACATCCTGCATTCGGAGTCGATGTTGCTGAAAAGGCACACCTGTCTGATGTGATCAGAAATATAATATTTCATCATCATGAAAAATATGACGGCACCGGTTACCCCTCAGGAATCAAGGGAAAAGATATTCCCCTTGAAGCAAGGATTGTTGCTATAGCCGACTGTTTTGACGCAATCACAACAGACAGGGCTTATAGAAAAGCATATTCGATGGAAGAAGGGATACATCTGATTCTGTCACTGAAAAATAGTTGCTATGACCCGGAACTCGTTGATATTTTTATCTCTTATATTAATAATGTACTCCAGAATGAATGCGCCCTGGATTTAGAGGTGAATTAATGATTGAATATATGGATATAAAAGATCCATCAAAAGGAGCTAACTATTATGGATAATTCAATTCTTATTGTTGACGATGACCCTGGCGTATTGTCAGCACTGAAAAGAACTCTCGCTGATGAGCCGTACGAAATATTTACAGCAACTTCAGGGGTAGATGGGCTTCAGATGCTTAATGAGCATCAGATAAAGCTTATTATTTCTGATGAGAAAATGCCGGGAATGTCCGGCAGTGAATTTCTGACAGCAGCAAAAAAAATATTCCCAAATTCTATCAGAATTATGCTGACAGGATATGCAGATATGGATGCTGCCATGAAGGCAATCAACAGTGGTGAAATTTACAGATTTTTTTCAAAGCCATGGGATGATGTAGAGCTGAAGCTGTCGATCAGCACAGCCCTCGAAAAGTTCAATCTTGAGGAAGAAAACAGAAATCTGCTGAAAACTGTTAAAAGACAGGAAGGCGAACTTAAACAGCTTGAGGTCAATCATCCCGGGATTACAAGTCTGAAAAAAGATGAAGAGGGAAATCTTGTTCTGCCTGAAATATCTGATGCGGATCAGGAGCTTTCTGAAATAATATCAGAGTCCAAGTTAAACGTAGAGCAGGACTAGTAGTACCAGCTTCTGTCATTCCACGACTTGATCGGGGAATCCAGTGTTTTTAAATACTTCTTGATTGTCCGTTCAAGCCGAGACATGACAATGCCTCACATCACC
>CAYPIT010000030.1:0-15658 GCA_964410825.1 uncultured Nitrospiraceae bacterium | reverse complement strand
TGTCTATCGGTACATCACTAAACCATGGAATAACAAGGAACTTAAAATAATTATAGAACAGGCAGTTGACCTGTTTGATGTACAGCAGGAAAAAAGAGATTTATTTAAAAAGCTTGAAGAAAATAATATATTGCTTGAAGAACAATTGATAGAGTGCAAGCAAGCTAAAGATCGCGTTAAGCATATGGCATATCATGATTCTCTTACAAACCTGCCAAACCGCATCACATTTAAGGAAAACCTGGAAGTTTCCTATGCTCGTTCAGCCAGAAATCCGGATTATATGTTTGCTATCTTATTTTTAGATATCGATCATTTCAAGAACATAAATGACAGTCTCGGGCATTTGATGGGGGATAAACTGTTGATCAAAATTACACAAACCCTGCAATCCTGTTTACGCTCTAATGATATCCTTGCACGACTTGGTGGAGATGAATTTGCGATCCTTCTTGATGATATCGTACATCTAAATAAAGCTATACCTATTGTTGATCGTATCTATAAAAAATTTCAGTCTCCCTTTTATCTCGACAAGCGTGAAGTATTTGCTTCCGTCAGCATCGGAATTGCATTTAGTAATTCTGAATACACTCAACCGGACGATATCATGCGTGATGCTGACACCGCAATGTATAAGGCAAAGTCTCTTGGCAGGGCACGTCATGTTGTATTCGATGTCGCGATGCACCACCAGGTTGCAAACTTCTTGAAATTAGATATGAATCTTCGCAGAGCGATCGAGCGCCAGGAATTTTTGCTTCACTTCCAGCCGGTAGTATCTGCGACCGAGAATAAATTATATAGTTTCGAAGCCCTTGTTCGCTGGAATCATCCAGATACTGGGTTAGTCTCTCCAATGGATTTTATCCCGGTGGCTGAAGAAACAGGCCTTATATTGCCTATTGGTCAATGGGTGCTATACGAGGCATTTCGTCAGATGAAATCATGGCATGAACATTTTCCGACATATCCACCCTTAAAAATTAGTGTCAATATTTCCAGTAAACAGTTTTTACAACCAAATTTCATTGAGCAGGTTAAAGGCGCTATTTTGGAAACTGACATTGATCCATCCAGTATCTGTCTTGAAATTACCGAAAGTGTAATCATGGAACATCCTGAAAACTCCGCAACCAAAATGCTGCAACTAAGAGACTTAAATATTCAAATATATATTGATGACTTTGGAACAGGCTACTCATCTTTAAGTTATCTGGGGAATTTCCCGGCAGATGCCTTGAAGATTGATAGGTCATTTGTAAATAACATGATAAGCGATAAAACGAATCTGGAAATCGTCCGATCAATTGTAAATCTCGCATCTAATCTGGAGATGAGTGTGATAGCTGAAGGAGTCGAGACACAGGATCATTTTTTGGAAATAAAAAAATTGGGATGCGATTACGCCCAAGGTTATTTATTCTCGAAGCCTTTAGAGGCTGAAGAAGCAGGGGCTTTGATCAAGAACAGGCTCATTGGTCATGAATCCGCATGCGCAAATAAAGTTAAATAAAATTAGTATTTCATTTCATAATCCTTGCTATTTCTTCAATGTACAGTGAGATTTTGACTTTTTGAGAACTTCAACTTATCGAGGAAAATCTGATCGCTTTTGAGAATATGGCAGAAACTCAACCAGCGGCTAACTGCCGATTCCGCTGTTAGCGCCTTTATAAGACAATGCACAATCCGTGGCAAAGGAGTATCCACAAGGCTTGCAATCTGCTCGACCGTTTAAAGGTGGCATCTGAATCGGCTTCCCACTTCAATGGGATATGGGGTAAGTTCCCGACACTGGTAGGTCCTGATTGCGCTTACTATCTGTGTTCAATTCTGAATTTTGAGCAAAAATGCAAAAAGTGAGAGTACCTGACTATGCTCTGAAGACCCGGCCTCTCTTGACTCCGGTGAGTTTCCTACTTGATGGCCCCTGCTGTGAATCCGGCAATGAAACGATCAAGGAAAAAGGTGTACAGGATTGCCACCGGAATACTCGGGATCAGGGCTCCGGCCATCAAGGGGCCCCACTCAAAGAACTCCCCGATAAGTTCCGTCGGCACTCCGATACTTACCGTTTTCAAAGAAGAGCTGGAAACAAAGGCAAGTGCATAAATGAACTCATGCATGGACAGTGTAAAGGCAAAGACTACCACGGTGAGAATGCCAGAGATAGATATGGGAAGGACTACCTTCACCATGGCACCAACGCGGCTGTAGCCGTCTATCAGGGCCTGCTCCTCAATGTCTCGGGGGATAGATTTGAAAAAGCCCAGTAAAAGCCATGTACAAAAAGGAATGGTAAAAGTCGGGTAGATAAGAATTAATGACCACAATGTCTCATGGAGACCAAGAGTGGCAATTATCTTCGAAAGAGGAATAAATAAAAGGGTAGGAGGAACGAGATACGTCAAAAATATCGCAATGCCAAGATTTTCGCCCAGGCGTCCCGCCCATCGCGCAAGGCTGTAGGCAGCAGGGACAGCAACAATAAGCGTTATCACTACCACAGCCAAACCGATGATAAGGGTGTTGGTGAGATAAGTGAGAAACAACGTATCAAAAAAAAGTTTGTGCAGGTGCTCCAGAGTGGGCGGTTCATTATAGAGAAACGGGTTGTTCTTGATGGTATAGAGGTCATGTGCGCGTTTGAATGAGGTGATGAGCATCCAGAAGAACGGCATCGCGCTGAAGAGTGCAAAGAGCATTACAACGGTATAAAGGGAGCCCCTCTTTCGTATTTTTTTGAAAGAAGTCATCAGGTTACCTCCCTCCGGTGGACTGACCGTAATATAAGCGCAGCTACAGCGGCCATCACCGGGAAGAGAAAGAGTGCGATTGCTGCCCCCTGGGCAAGATCGCCCGCCTCGATACCCTTAAAAAAGGCCCAGCTGGCTAGTACCTGTGTGCTATGGAACGGCCCGCCCTGGGTCAGAACATAAACGACGGCAATGTCAGTGAAGGTAAAAACAATCCCAAAGAGTACAGCAATACTCATGATGGGCAGGAGTAGAGGGATTGTTATCTGGAATAAGCGACGCCAGAAACCTGCCCCGTCAACTTCGGCAGCATCAAGTATCTCCTTTGGAATTGCGGTCAAGCCCCCCAAAAGAATCACCGTTGCCAACGGGAGCATCCGCCATGTGTGGACCAGGATAACAGATGTCATTGCCAGTCCCGGAATCCCGAGCCAATAGAGATTGGAATTGGACCCAAGGATTGCATCGGTGGTGCCAAGGAGTCCCGCATATCTCAGAACCCAGTCAATTGGGCTGAAAATCGAGTCGAGCATCCACATCCAGCCAATCGTTCCCAGTGCGATAGGGGCTGTCCAGGGGAGCAGGATAAGAAACCGCACTATGCGCTTCCCCTTAAATTCTTGTAAAAGGGCCAGGGCCAGTATCTTCGATAATACGATAACGAGTGCCTGTGAAACAAAAGTGAAAATTAAGGTGTTTTTCAAAGATTTTTGGAAGATGGGATCCTTAATTACGGCTATAAAATTCCTCAGCCCGACAAAGTTTAGGCTCGGATCTCCGGTTGTGGCGTCACTCAGGCTATATAGAATGGCCAGAACTAGTGAAAATCCGACCAGCACTGTTATATATAGAATAGCAGGCGCAATCATCAGTGAGGCGAGCACACGCTCGTTGTCCAACAAATGTCGATAACCACCTGCATGCAGTGCTTTACCCATAATTATTAAAATAAAGGAATCTCTTTATTAATACTTAGGCCTGTTTGCCGGTCGAAGAAACTGATCTCGCTCTTCAGCACTGTAAATGAATACGTTTTTCCAGCTTCGATATGGACTGTAATGTTCCGGGAGAGCTTGGCAATAACGTGGCGATGAGGAGATTGCATCCCGATATTTCCGTAAACCAGACGGTCTGATCCCAGATCCTCCAGCCATGTAACCTCAAACTGAAAAGGCACTTGCTCGTCATTCTGACTGCTTACTTCCAGAGGCAAAAAGCTTTCCGGCCGAAAGCCCACGAGCATATCCTCCTTCTCGATGAGATTCATCGGGGGTGATCCCAGGAACGTAGCCACAAAAGTATCTGCAGGTTTTCGGTAGACCTCGGCAGGGGTACCGATCTGTCTCACCCTGCCATCGTTCATTACAACAATCCGTTCACCCAGCCCCATTGCCTCTACTTGATCGTGTGTCACATAGAGCGCAGTAATCCCGATGCGTTTCTGCAACTGTTTGAGCTCTTCACGAGCCGCCGTCCGCAGCTTTGCGTCAAGATTTGATAGTGGTTCATCCAGCAGGAAAAGGCTTGGCTCGCGCACCATGGCCCGTGCAAGTGCTACCCGCTGACGTTCTCCACCGGAGAGTTCGCGGGGCTTGCGTTTGAGCAGGTGCCCGATTCTGAACATTCCGGCGCTCCACTCTACTTTCTTTTGTATTTCTTCCTTCTTTGTCCCCAGCGGACGCAAAGGAAAAGTTATATTCTTAAACACTGTCATATGGGGGTACAGGGCATAACTCTGGAATACCATGGCGATATTGCGTGCACGGGGAGGAAGGTCTGTCATAACCTTGTTATCAATGAGTATCTCGCCGTAAGTTGGAATCTCAAGTCCGGCGATCATACGAAGAAGGGTTGTTTTTCCGCACCCAGACGGACCGAGCAGCACAAGAAATTCACCATCTTCACTGATCAGGTTCACCCCGTCTATTGCAGTAACGTCACCAAACCGCTTTACCAGACCTCTAGCCTCAACAATTGCCACAATACGTGAATCTTCCTTCTCCCCACTGTTATTCTAAACTATAGAAATCCCGCGGCAGACTTGCCCTGTCGTTTCAGACTTCCACAGCCCAATATTGAAAAAAAAAACGAAATGCAATGGAGATATAATCTGTACAGCGTGCAGCCAGGACGCAAAATCCCGACGCACGCTGTATGTTACAGTAAATCAGCTTACTTCGTTCCGCCAACGAGTCCCTTCATTCTCCATTTTGCATAGATTGCCTTGATCAGGGTTTCTGCCTGCTCTACTGCTGTTTCAGGTTTCATCCCCCGGGCAGCATTGGCCATCATGTTCGGCACGACAAAGGTATTGAATACCTCCCCGACGGCCGGACTTGCCGGACCTGGATGACCCACGGCAGTGCTCCACTTCTCCGCTTCCTTCAGGCCTTTTAATTTGTCAGTCGCCTCTCCAGGAAGGGCAAAGGGGTCTTTTTCAAACCAGGCATTATGCAGATCGCGCAGTTTCTTTGCTCCTATGACGGGGGTATATCCCCGGTTACCTGACTTCACAGGAGCGTTAAAGAATGCAGGAGAATTATAGAGCTCGCTGGAATACATTGACTGGTCATAATTTTCCACAAGGGCAAGAAGGAACTTCTTTGCCGTATCGGAGTTCCGCGAATATGTCGGAACAATATAATTATAGATAACATGTTCGCTCGCCCATTGTGTCCCCTGCGGACCCTTGAGCGGGGGCACAAAAAAGACATCCTTTGCAATTTCAGGATTTTTCTTCTGGCCGCTTCGATAGGCAGAGACTGAATTGAGGATGTAAGAGGCTTTCCCGGCGATTAGAGCACGATTGTTCGAAGCCGCTCCCCATGCAAATACTTCAGGAGTCATCGACTTCTTGTATAGTTCTGTCATGAACTTGACTGCTTCCATAGTTCGGTCGTTGTTTATGATCACGTTTTCTTTTGCATCCTGTACTCCTGAATCATAAGACCAGAGGAGAGCGCGGGCAGCCATATTTGAGTCTAATTCCTGAGAAAGTCCTATGCCGAGCTGTACCCCATGCTTTTCTTTGATCTCACCACCATAAGTGATCAAATCTTCCCACGTTTCGGGTCCTTCCGGCTTGCCAACCTTCTCCCATAAACTCTTTCGATAATCCCCTGGATCAATAACCCACCCGTGGCAGAAACCAAAGTACTTATTTGTATTCGGATTATAGGAACTTCTCTTGCAGAGGTCGAGCTGCTTGCCAAAAAGCTTTTCCGCTTCCTGGTTGACATCGGTTAAATCCAGCAGGCTCGGCTCAAGCTGAGCCGGAGGGAAAAACCACTCAATGAGGTCATGCCCCTGGCCTGCAGCTAACTCGGCTGACGTACGGGATACAACTTGGGATATGTGGATGTGGTCCACAGTTACATTAACGCCGTTGGCCTCCCCCCATTTTGCAGCAAAGTTATCGAACCACTCTTTGTCATATCTGGGTACGAAGTGTGCCCATTGAAGGATTTTCAAATCTTTTTTGGCAGCATAGGCTTTTCCCGGTATGATGATGCTCGGACTTAAACCAGCTGCCAGTACCCCGGCGCCAGCGCCTTTAATAAAATCCCTTCTGCTTAGGCCCTTCCTTTTTTTGTGCTTCATGGTATCCCCCTTTTGTTATTGGGTTTTTATTTGATGGATTCCCGGTACACGCCGAGACAGTTAATAAATTAGTGTTAAAAGAGAGCTAATTTAGGCACATTATACTACTTTTTTTCAATTATGCAAATGAAATATTTCTCATGAATTTCGACCTGAATTTGCCTGGTCTTATAAGATATTAATTGTCTGTTTACTGGGAATTATTTTAGTACCCCGGGAATGAATTAATTAGTGATAATCGTGTAAAAATCAGCAAAAATTAGACTGCAACGAAATTGATGATTTAAGCAAAAATCAGGGGTGTTCTATGTGAATATACCGAGGCTAAGCCTCGGTAGGATAGGGAAACACACGTTGCACGTCGGTCGTAGAACGACGGTTACACGTTCCAGCGATTTTTTAAATTGAAATCTACAGCCCGTGTCCCCGTAATGATGGTTGATTATAACATATTGAACTAAACCGCTACGCGGTAGTCCCCAATGAGACACACTTATCAGTTAAGAAAAGCTTATTGCTTTTCATAGATAATATTCCCCCTTGTTGAATAACTCTGTAAGATACGGTCAAAACGGAGTCAGGCCCCGATAGGGGAGAGTTAAATTCAAGAGGAGTATTAGAGGTAATAAGAGAAAAATATTTAAAATCACCCTCCCCTTAATCCCCTCCCATCAATAGTAGGGAAAGATAGAAGAAGGTTCCACACAAAAGTCTGAAAAGCCAAAAAAATAGGCAGCTCGTTTTTGGGTGCCAATTAAAAAGAAGGTACTGAATTAAGACTATGCTAAAACAATATAATTACTGGATAGCAGATATACATAACACTGCAAAGTTAAACCACCATATTATGACCAGCATGATTATTGTTGAATCGTCCCTTTTAATTTCCATTTCCCTTCCTCCATTAATTATCTGAATGAATTATCCCATTTGATGGTCGGGTAGTAAAGGTAAAATTCACATTTAACCTGCATTATTCATAAATAACTTGAAGCAAAGCAGGTATCCAAAAAAACGTTTTGGGAGCGGCTTTTACTTATCTGGTTTCTCATACACTGGGTATGTTAATAAGTTATATAGATGTGTTTCATATAAATATATGTTGCCGTATTCAAAACGTTTTTTTGGATACCTGCTTTGCCGTGTGAATAAGATGGGTCAGGACGCTGATGAGTAATTCGTGAAAATATTAATATTTATCAGGAAGTTTACTAAACCTGTAGTTCATCATTCATAAAATTTTCTGATTCTGTCATCTTCAATATTGGCATTTAATATTATGGCGTCGGAAATCTCAGGAGTGATTTCAAGCATAAACCGTTTTGCAGCCGCATGATCATCAAACTTGCCAAGCCGCACAGTATAATAGTTGCCAATTTCTTCTATCCTGAGAAAGCCAAGTTCCTTTTTGTTCAATTTCTTAGCTACAAAGCCAAATTGCTGATAAGCACGTGCAAGTTCAGTGAAACTCCCTGTCTGAACGGTATAAACTGATTTATAATCGTATCGTTTATTATCATTGGCTGCATTAATCTTCTTGCCCTGCTCTACAGCATTGTTTTCTATTCCTTTTGTGACAGCAACTCCAGGATGTTTAGCTTTTTTCTCAGGATTTATTACTAAGTTATATGACAAAGCAGCAAACGCGACAATAACTATTGCAGTAACCAAAAAATATAATCCCGATTTATTGCCCGTTGTCTTTCGAGATGTTTCCACATTTAATTTGGCCTGTGGCACTGCTCCGGGTTGTTCCGCAGATTTCTCCTTTTCCCTACCTATGACACCTGCAGGTTCTCTTTCATAGCTCTCTAAGTCAAGTGGCATATTCCCGGATGCAGATATGATTTCTATGAACCTGTTTTTCGTCCCCTGATCCATTGCTTTCAGCTTTATCCCTATCAGACATTCGGTATACCCCTGCTCTTTCCACATAACATCACCAGAAAACGTGACGCTCAAATCGCCCTGAGGATATCTCAGGGTAAATTCGATATTTTCTTTCTGTGTAAAGTCAGGTGCATGAAATTCAAAACAAAACCCATCATAAGAAAAGTTTCTTATGATACCCAGAGAGCAGTCACCTGGTTTGTCAATTGATTTAATTTCCAATACAAGGGAAATATTGAACCGCTTGAATTTTCTTCGTTCGTCTATGATCCCGACCGGCCATTCCTGATTTTTCATTCTCACCTTATAATACGAAAAGCAGGAAGTACAACTTTAATCAGAGCCCGAGTCTCTTCCATATTTCTCGAACAGGCTCCACTTTATTTAATGTAAAAAAATGGAGGCCAGGTGATCCGCGTTCAATCAGGTTCTTACACTGTTTGACAGCAAACTCTATACCTGCCTTTTTAGTAGCCTCATCATTGTCGCTTATCGGACCGAAAATGTCGTGAACTTCCTGTGTAACCGTTGCACCGCATATTTTGCAGAACTTCAACAATCCCTCATAACTCGTTATCGGCAGGATACCAGGAAGCAATCTGGCACGCACACCAGTATTCTGCAATCTTTCGACATATTCGGAGTAAATAGAATTATCGAAAAAAAGCTGGGTAACTACAAATTCACCACCGTGATCTATCTTTATCCTCAAATACTTTGAATCGGTCTCTTTGTCAGGACAGTTAATATGGCCTTCCGGAAAACCGGCAACGCTGATGCTGAAAAAATCTTTATCAATTTCTTTAATAAGATCAATCAACTGGTAACAGTACTCAAGACCGTCAGGTGCTGGTTCCCATTGATCAACACCCTGAGGCAAATCTCCGCGAAGTGCAAGTATATTCTTTATATTGTTCATCTTCATCTGGCTGATAATTTCTTTGAGATCTGACTGACTGTGACCAACACATGTAAGATGGTGCATGACGGTAAGGTTATATTTTTTTTGAATTTCTGAACATATCTGCATTGTAGTGCCGCGTGATGAACCCCCGGCACCATATGTAACCGATACAAAATCAGGGTTGAGATTATTTAATTCTCTAACAGTGTTATAAAGGCTTTCCACTCCTTTTGGCGTCTTTGGAGGAAAAAACTCAAATGAATATGTCTTTTCTTTTTCCCTGAAAATATCTGTAATCTTCTTAATCATCCAGTCCTCCTTGCAAGCAATGCCCCTGATTTATAAATTATAGCACCAGCCTTAACTTGATATGTGCGAACTCAGTTCATTTAAATGTTCTTTCCAATAGAAAACGCCTTACCAACAGATCGCCCGATTCCGTAATAATTGCGACTTACAGGGGTAAATATAACGGGCATAACTTTTTCTATATCAAGATTTCCATCATCATCAAGCATAGACGGTTCAGCCTTGATATCGATCACTTCACCGATAAACTGGGTATGTGAACCTATTTCAACTGATTGGAGCAGTTTACATTCCAGGGCAAACGGGAATTCCTTAACATAAGGAGCATCCACCAGGTCACTCCTGACAGGTGTAAGTCCTGTTTCGGTAAATTTGTCTCTCTCTTTTCCGGAAACAAGACCGAAAAAATCAGCTTCCCGGATATTGGCCTCTGCAGGAATGTTTATAGTAAAGGCCTTTCTTTCAACAATATTACCGTAAGAATAAGCCGCCTTCCTGATAGATACAGCAACGCAAGGTGGGATAGAACAGCATATACCTCCCCAGGACGCTGTCATAACGTTAGGTTTTCCAGCATTATTATATGTACCGACAACAAAAACCGGGGTTGGATACACTAATGTTTTGGCACCTAAAGATTTTCTCATAATATTCCTCCTTGTCTTAATGAATAGTTATATTCGGATGCTCGGACAGGCCAAGTGTCTAAAAAACAATGCGATGTTAATTATTACAATCTATTAAAGTACTTTTTGAATTTAGCAGAGGGACCGATAATTTTCATTCCCATGTTGTTTCTGACACCGTATGGTTTAGCCTTTTTTGTATATAACCATATAACCTCACAATTAAGCTTAATAATGCTCCTTGGAGATACCTTGAATTCCAGACCGATAGATTTTCCCGGCACAAAAGGAGTAGCGGTTTTTGTGGGAGCAGTCTCTATAAAAACTCCATCCAGCGACAGATTACCTATAGTTCCCGGAATCCGTCTGTTGTTTAAAATGATATCCGTATTTATATAAACTGGTATTCTTACGGGAAGTACACTTTTCATGAGCAACCTCCTTTATTTGGATTTACCTTAGCCCCAATTATAGCAGATAAATAGACGCAATAATTAAATAAAGGAAGGGAATAATCGTGCAGGGTTATACAACCGTATATATACGACTGATGAACCTTGCGACTGTTATGTGATAATATAAACATAGCGAAAGGAAAGATCACTATGTCCGAAAAAGATAAACCCCTGCCAAAACCACCAGATGCACCATTTGGCAGAAAGAAACGTTTTGAAAATTCTGAAAGCAAGCCTCCACTAATGGCTGACAAGATGGCTATGGCCATGGCAAAGGGAAGGTTAGATGAATTTATCAAGGAAGAGCTTCCTGACAACGAACATGCACGCAAACTGGCCGAAATGATGATGGGCATGACCGGAATGACCGACATGATGTCTTCAGGCAAGCCGGTCTCTGATAAAAAGAAATCTGATAATCGTCCTGCACAGGCAAAGAAAAAAAGGTCTTCGGTTGATCAACCTCCTGAAGATGTTGTGAACGCAGTAAAGAGTGGTGATGTTCAGGGGCTTACAGACCTCTTAAAAAGGGAACAAAAAAAACGTTCGCCGAACAGTACCACTCCCGCATCCTCTCAGGCCTCGGTCGAAAAGGTCACGATCGAGCAACTGATCAAAATCGCGGCTGACAATGATCTCTCCCTTGACTGGATCTTTTTCAGGGCGCTAAAAAAATACGTCGAGGATTACCAGAAGACAGGAAACCTGTAGATCAAACTATATATCTGAAAACGGATCTCTCTTTTATACTGCAGAAATCAAATACTAATGTTCTTTTATCTTAAACCCGAGTTTATCTATAGACTCAATAACGATCTGTTTGAATTTTTCCTCATCAAAATCGAGAGCTGAAGGGTCATACCCAATAACCGCACTATCATTATTTTTCACCTCAACAGACTGCACACCTTTCATTTTACCGATGAATTTCCCCAGTGCTTTGACACAGTCATAACAATAGACATGTCCTACTTTAAATGATAGTTTTGCCATTGCTACAGCTCAAAAGGTTCTTGAGTTATATTATTTATTGACAATTGACTGCTCTATAACTAAAGAATATTTATAGCCACTGCCAAAGTCCTTATCTTTAGACAGAGTGCCTTTTATCGTAACAATATCTCCAACCGATACGACATCCTGTGATGTAGCCAGAACATCATTGGTGCCCTTTAAAGGATCACCGCTTCCGTCCTGAAGATGAATCCAGTTCTTCCCCATGATTGCGGCAGAAAACTTTACAACCTGACCGCTCACAGTAATATTTTTTTTGTCAAGTTCGGTGCGTTTTTCGTACAGCTCGGCCACTCTGTAAGCATCTGCCCCCTCGGCTTTCTTAACGTTGATGTTTTTTGTATCTGGAAGTTTAACTTTCTTAGTATCCATTGTTTTCTTATCATTATTTTCTGCCGGTTTTCCGATAACTCCAGATGAAAAGACGATAGCGTCAAATGTCCGATTTAGTGTCTTACTCTTAAAATTGCTCATGGTCATCCCGGGCTGGAAAGATATATCATCTCCAACCGATGCTTTCATCTCGGGAACAGCCACCCAGGTTTTCTTACCATTTTTCTCGATAGTTACATACGTATAGCCACCACTATTAATTGTTTCCACAACCTTGCCCGAAAGAAGAGAAGGGTTCTTCTGAGATAGTTCAGATGGCTTCTTTGAATCAGATGCTGACTTCTCTGAAGCAGAGTATGAGATGTTTATCGAAAGCATTAGCACAAATGTAAATATTAAGATCTGAAACACCAGATTTTTCTTCATGTCATTTCTCCCTTATTTATTGACTGGAACTTGAATTAGGTAGGATTCCTTATTCTGCTCTTCCCTGATACTTTTATTGATCCTTAACTTCAGTACTGTTTTCAGCAGATTCTGATTCAACATTCATAGAGCTCGTTTCTTCTGATTCCTCAGAAGGATTTTTTGCGTTCTTCTGGCGCTTTAGTCGTTTCTCTTCCTGTTTTTTCTGTCGCTTCAGCTCTTTTTTCCGCTTAGTTGCGCTGTACATGCCAGAACGCCTTGCCATAATGACCTCACCTGCAAGATTAAATGTATCAAAACCGATTATCGTTTGAACTCAACAGTCAGCTAACTTAATGAGCGTCCAGAGATCGCTAAGAATGAAAACTCTATAACTTATCGAAAAAGCATGTCCCGTGCCGGGGCCTGCTTCTCAGGTTTACTGCTTTACGATATTGACTGCCTTAGGGCCTTTGTCTCCCTCAACTACATCAAAACTCACAGTATCGCCTTCGACCAGGCTTTTAAAACCGTCACCCTGAATTTCGGAATAGTGCGCGAAAACATCAGCACCACCATCATCCTGAGTTATGAATCCAAATCCTTTAGATTCATTGAACCACTTTACTGTACCATTTGCCATGCTACTTTCCCTCCTTGGTTAATAAACTGAATTCATTTCAGAATCCAGTTCTTAATAAAAAAACCACAAAGTATAGAGTCTTTGTGGCCTTGCTTGTTTCAAAAACTCCTAAAACATCGTATCAATGATGGCATCTTTAATTCTAAAAAGTCAATATCGAGGCCCAAGCTCAATAGGGCTCACGATTTCCTTAATGTCCTGATTTTTGCCAATTCTTCCTGGTAACCATATATATGAGCACCGGCACTGTAAGCATACATCGGCCCGCTCTTGAGCCCGGCTTCTTCAGCAACATACTGTTTAAGTAATTCAAGACCTCCGAGATTTGAAGGAAAGCCTGCCCATAAGTCCCACGAACGAAAATAACAGGTTACGGTAAGCGTCAGATCGTCACCCTGTGGAATAGCTTTAAAATCCAGTAATCTCAAACACGGAGGATCGAAATTACCATCATTGCCATAGCAGATATCGAAATCTTCAGGAGTGGCTATTTCAACTACAGCCTGGTTAGTTAACGGCGTTTCCTTGAGCATCTGAATGGCTCGTTCCAACTGAGTGCCACCTTTTGGCATTGGATAATGAATCCTGCTTGAATATCTATAAGTCTCATTTTCAGTAAGTTCAGGATTCATTAAATAATTAGCAAAATAATCTTCGATGTATTTCATTTCTGTAGGCGCCGGGATTCCTAATGCAGGTGGTATAACCGGAATCATATCCTGATCTGGATGCTCAATAATAACGGCCAGTCCAGGATATTGCAGACGATACTGCTCTTTTTCAAAGGAGCCTTTTTGAATCTGCTGCGTATAAGAGTTATCAAATATGTTGTAAATCAGCTGAAACCATGCATCAGAGATTGTTTTGGCATTTAAAAAAAACGGGAACATCTTCTCTCCTTAATTGTAAGTTGTTTATCTTAACATCTGCTTCGGCTTAATGAAAAGCTCTCAATATTCATCGCAAGTCCTGAATAATAGTACGAATTAGAGTCTCCTGTGATTCGATGCTCTTTGTAAGTTTAAACTGGACGACCGCCCTGGCAAGATTATGTTTCTGGTGCTTTGCCTTGAAGTATACATTTCCTGCCAGATAGTCTGTAAAGAATCTCATGCCAAGTTCAAAAGACATAAGCCGGATCGCATCATACATATAATCATAGTCATCCCCAGTGAGAAATCTTTCTGCTATTGAAACATAGCCGCTCAGGATCGCCTTGCAAAGATCAGTGGCGAAAAATACAGCATCAAATTGTTCAGTTTCTTCACCGAGGGAATTGCAGCCCGACCTTATACAGTCGCCAATGTCATAATGAACCAGACCGGGTTTGACAGTATCCAGATCAACAATGCTTATAGCCTGCCTCGTAGCATTGTCTATCATGATGTTATTGACCTTAGGATCTCCGTGAATCGGTCGAAGACATAGTCTACCCTGAGCTTTGGCATCTTCCAGTACATCTGCCAGGGCAATCCTTTCATTCAAAAACCGCAGACAATAATTATTTTCAGGGGAGTTATCAGCACTGCATTGTGATATTACATCTTTATACTGCTGCAGATAATGGGGTGTAATGTGAAATCCTTCCAGCGTATCCTCCAGTCTGTCTGGAGAAAGGTCGCTTATAAGGCTGTGGAACATGCCGAGAGCAGAGCCGACTTCTCTGGCATGATCAATGTCCCTGACAGTGTCAAAAGACCGAGAGTTATCAATATAACTGATTGCGCGCCAGCACGATCCGTCCGAGTCACGCAAGAAGTCCTGCCGGTCCTTTGCCATCAGTATTCCAGGCACCTCCCATCTCCTTCCTGCAACCATTGGGGTACTGACCAGACGACGGTTGACATGATCGGTAAAGGTACGCATATTTCGCATTATGAGGTGCGGTCGGGGAAAAACCCGTGTATTGATACTCTGAAGGACAAAGTGATTATTCTCTCCGGAATCCAGTGTTACCAGGAAAGTCTTATTAATATTTCCATTACCAAGTCGCCGAATATCTATGATCCTGCCATGAGGTTTGAATTGCTCTGCTATGGTCGCGAGATTGTCCAACGTTATGCCTCTTGAATTGAATTTATCACAACCTGAATACAACTTCTCATTTTATTGATATAATATATAAATCCAAATAAATAATCATTGAACACGAAAGAAAAATTATTTTTTATGGAGGTGTTTCATGAGTGATTTAAAACAGAGAATATTTGATACTGCTAAAGAATTTCAACTAATGAATGTCTCTACAATAACTGAAGACGGAAAACCCTGGGTGCGTTATGTTATGGGAAAAACCAACAGTGACCTGGTTATTCGATTCTGTACCCATCTCGATTCCAGAAAGATCGCTCAGATCAGGAAAAATCCGGACACACATATCTCACTGGGAGTCACCAGTCTTGAGACAGCACAAAACTGGCTTCAGCTACAGGGAACCGCTGAAGTTTCAACCGACCGCCATGAGCGCGATTCTTTCTGGTTCGATGACCTGAGCAACTATTTCTCAGGACCCGATGATCCAAACTATTGCATTGTAATTGTCAGACCTTCACGAATAGAATATGGGACTATGGGAAGCATGACACCTGAGGTTTGGGAGCCGGAAAACTGAAGAGATTTTATTTATTATCTATTTTATAACCTATTTAAGGTATAGTAGAAATATTGAGATTCAAATTATTCCGGATTTGATAAAGAAAACATAATAACCCAGATTCAAA
>CAYPIT010000029.1:0-15669 GCA_964410825.1 uncultured Nitrospiraceae bacterium | reverse complement strand
CCGGCATCTTTCAAGCTGCTCAAAATAAGTCCTGCGTGCCCAACATCATCTTCAGTTAATAAAATGATTGGTTCGCTCTTCATTCTTTTATTAAGAAACAATTCCCTTGATGCTTATTATTATCTTCATCACATAAACTTTCCGAAAAAAGGCAAGCCTTAATCATCTTTCCCACCCCATTTGCTTAACTAAATATATAGCACTAACTGACTCATTTTTTCAATTTAAAATATTTATAGAATCTATAAAATTATTATATTTCACGAAATACGCAAAAAAAAGATTTCTCCCAGACCAGTGAGCAGCACTAACTCCTGTTATAATAGTGAAATATGAAACCTATATATCATTTAGCGGTTTCTACAGTAATCTCAGGCATCTTATACACCGTATTTAGATCCTGGGGGTTGGTAATAGCCTCCTTCATATCGGGAATCTTTATTGATATTGATCATATTATAGATTATTTCATTATGAATGGTGTCCATTTTCGTGTTAAGCAATTTTCTGCTTTTTTTCAAAAGAAAAAATACTGGGAAATAGCTTCAACGTATTGGAGAATAAATTTAATATTTCACGGATGGGAATGGTTAGTTATTTTAAGTATATTGGCTGGTATAACAAATTGGGATCCTGTGGTTACCGGCATATTAATTGGGTTTGGACATCATATTATTCTGGATGTATTTAACAGTAGGCCTAATTCATGGCAGCAAACTTTCTTAGGCTATTCATTGTTGTGGCGATGGAAAAATCCCCCTAAGGCTTAAGATGGCTATTCTGTTGAATATTTTAACAAAGTGGGACTGATAAGCTATATTTATGTAAAAGATAGATATTGAATTGTTAATGAGGGTAAAAGAATAGTTCTTTCAAAACAAGATCTATTTGATGGAGAGTTAGCCAGCCCTTCTCAACAAGAATTTCGCCAATGAGTTTACGTGGTCTGAGTCTTGAGCATGGATCATTAGAAAATTGTTCTAAAAGGGCTTCCTGTAATTGCTCTCTTGTTATAAACCCCTGATCTATTGCAACTTGACCAAACCTGAGAGCATATTTCTCCTCAGAGTTCATATCATAAATATCACTCATTTCTTACCCTGTCTCCGAGCAGATAACATTCTCTCTTAATTATCGGCTAAATTCTTAATTACTTTAAAAAGACGGTGCCTTAATCAGATGATTGGCATGTTAGACAAAGTGACTCTTGTATTTATTGTCAAAAAAAGAAAAATATGGTACAAATATACATATCATCACAAACTGTTAACAAACATTGCTCGACAATTACCGGAGGTTATCATGAGGAGAGTTCTCTCTGTCTTAATATTATTATCCGTATCATCGTTTTCAATAGCGTCAGAAAGAGAAGGGGAAGGTCTTTTTAAGGAAAATTGCGGTAAATGTCATTCCATTGAACGCGCATTAAGTAAAACCAAAGATCTAAAGGCCTGGCAGAGAACAACTACAAGGATGTCCAGATATATGGAACAGGCCGGAGATGCTATCACCGGAAAAGAAGCAGATAAGATTGCAGAATACCTGGCTGATCGTGGAAAGGTAAAAGAACCGATTCTTGCGGAAAAAGATGTTGAAAAGAAAATTGAGCAGATAGTGGATATTGAGAAACATGAAATGTTTGATTTTAAGAAAGTGAGAGTAGAGCAATTCATAGATCCTGAAGTCTGCGAAGCATGTCATCCTGACCAGTTTGCGCAATGGAACGGTTCAATGCATAGCAAGGCGTTCGTTGATCCCATATGGCGTTCTGCAACAAAGCTCTTTTTTAAGGATGCTGCAACAAGCGGTGAAATCCTCGAAATGAAGGCATGTGTCAAATGTCATACTCCACTTGGGTTCCGCTCCTATTCCATATCTTCTCCGGCAGATGATTATGACAAACTTGCTGATCTTCCTGCTCAGGGGATTTTCTGTAACTGGTGTCATAATATCAGTGAAGTTAAGCACCTGGGCGATGCTGGATATGAAGTTGATCCCGGAGGCGGTGAAGATGATCCGTCAACAATGCTTGGTCCTTTGAAAGATGCATCTTCCCCTTATCATCCGACAAAATATTCAGAACTTCACACAAAATCAGAATTTTGCGGACTCTGTCATAATGTTTCACATGCTGCAAACAAGCTGCCAATTGAGCGGACATACGATGAATGGAAAAACAGCCCCTACAATACCGGGAACCCGGAGACAACAGTGCGTTGTCAGGACTGCCACATGAGGCAACGACCGGGTGTTCCGTCTACCGGCAAGACTGAACGACCTGATAATCCTGGCAAGGCATGTGTTATGGGGCCTGACAGGGAACATGTCTGGACACACTATTTTGTAGGGGCAAACGCGGTTGCAACAAAACTGCTTGGCAGTGATTTACATGCAACAATGGCGATAGAAAGGCTTCGGAACGCTGCGGATCTGGAGATATTGCAAAGTAACGATTACAGCAGGAACGAACTTTCGAGCATTCAGGTAAAGGTTATAAATTCAGGTGCAGGGCATTATTTACCAACAGGCCTTACTGAAATAAGGCAGATGTGGCTTGATGTAATGGTCAGTGATGCCAGGGGGAACATGCTCTTGCGATCAGGTGCACTCGATAAAAAAGGCGGAATTGATGAAAATGCTGTCAAGTATTTTACAATACTCGGCAATGAGATGGGGGAGCCTGTATTAAACGTATCCAAGGCAGACCGGATGCTCTTTGACTACAGGGTTCCGCCAAAAGGATATGTTATTGAGAGTTACGCTTTTTATATTCCGTCCGGAGCGGTTTCGCCTCTAAATATTAAAGCAACCCTGAAATACAGAAGTGCGTCTCAGGCCCTTGCACGAGCACTTCTTGGAGTTAACGCTCCCGAGTTGCCTGTAATTGATATGGTAACTATCGAGAAAAAAATAATTTTCTAATCTGCAAACCTATAAAGACAAACTGCAGGCGTATACCGGATTACAATTATCCTCTCTTGCAGCGTCCCTCACACCTATCCATTCGAAATAATTAAAGAAATTCCGAAAAAATGACGAATAAATAACAATCTGCTGCTTACAGTGGGTAGATTTATTATGGAGATTATGGGAGCTTAATCTCGTGAGTGACATATTGACAAAGAGTGACCTTCCACTCGATACAAGATTATTGAGTGAGGCCATTTATGAGTTAAATATCTCCCGGCATAATGTATCTATCTATCCCCGCAATCATCCAATTGTTGAAAAGTCATTAGGACAGGCCTATGCATTTCTTTTAAAACTCTTTGAACTGCGAACTGAGATTACACTTGCAATAGCAAAGGACACTCTGATTATCGATGATAATTATCTTGATAAAAAAAACCCTGTATATAAAGACTTTGCAACATGCCTCAGTCAGAAGAGTATCGCTTATTTGACTTTTATGAGTGGTCTCACAAAAGAGGAACTATATTCCCTTCACCATTTCCTCCTGGCAGATATCCAGAACTCATCCTCTGAGCAGATACAGAATATCATAACTGACTATAAATTTACCCGTATTAAAATCGGGCTCGTAGACTATGCTGTGTTCAATTTTACTGAAGGGGAATTATCGGAATTATCGCCTGAAGAAAGGGAAACATCGATATGGGAGAAATATGTCTATGGACTGCTTGAAGGAAACCTGGTTACTGAAGATATGTCCATGGGGATTCAGGAAATGCAGCCCTCAAAGCTTGCAGCCATAATTAACAAATTTGACATAGCAGAATTTAAAGAAGAAAGCTATGACAAAGTAATTACTTCATATGTAAGAAAATCGATGGATACAGCCTTTTCAGTAATGGAACTCAGGAAGCTCCTGAATTTCATCAATGAACTAAAACCGGAATTAAAGCGGCAGTTTCTTTCCTCTGCAGTCGGAAATATTTCTGGCGACCTGGAATCAGCCCAAAAAGCACTGAAGGAGATGTCATTAGACGAGGTGATTAAGCTCCTCGACCATATTAATGAGCAGATGATAGTAATACCGGACACTCTGAAAAATGTGCTGGATAAGTTTGCACATATCAATCATGAAAAAATAGATCAAACAAGTTTTGGAAGCGGTTTGATAGAAGATGACATTTTACTGTCTTCTGAAATTACAAGTCTGTTGAGCGAGGCAAACTTCAGTGCCTTTGTGTCAGAAACATATCAGGGAGAGATTCTCCGGCTTTTGAAATATGATTCAAAGCGAACAATAGGTAATCAATTAAAGGATTTTGATCATGAATGGAAAGATGAAAAAATAGAAACTGTTTTCTACAGGGCTATGCTCGAGATTCTCTCGCCGGAAAGGGACAATATACTTTCACCGGAAGAATATGTGACCTTTGTTGATATTATGAAAGAACAGGCGCTTCAGCTAATTGATACCTGTCAGTACAAAGAGGTTCTTAAAATCATCGATGTACTTGAATCAAGTATCGCTAAGGATAATTGTCCGGATGAGGCATCCGCTCATATGGAATACTTCTATTCAAAGGACTTTATTGTCAATCTTATAGATTCATTCAGTGTAATGGGCAAAGAGCAAAGAGAGGATGTTTTTCTGCTCACTGATCATTGCGGGGAACAGATGATCCCTTATTTGATGGATTCACTAATAGATGAAGAGTCACCAACTGCCAGGCGTTTTATGCTCAGTCTTTTAACAGGGTTTGGTGAAAAAGTAATTCCAGAAACATTAGAACGACTTAAGGATGACAGATGGTTCGTAAAGAGAAATATGCTTTTTATCCTTATAGATTGCGGCAATAAAGAAGAGCTTAAAAAGGCTCGACCCTACTGCAGTCATGATAACCCGAAAGTAAGTTTTGAGGCAATAAAGTGCTTGCTAAAAGTTAGAGACAATTATGGTATAAACGCGATCAGGAAGTACATGCAGGATGAATCGAAAGATCTGGTTCAGAGGGCCATAATGCTTTCCGGGGCATATAAAGTGAAAGATGTTGTTCCGGAACTCATTCAGATGCTCAAAAAAAAGGCGCTATCAGGTATTGATATTGAGGATAAAATACCTGTAGTAAAGGCTCTGGGACAGATAAAAGATCCTCGTGCAGTAGAGGCTCTAAAAGACATGCTTTCTGCCAGATCATTTCTGTATAGAGGATCCCTTGAAAAGCTTAAAGGAGAAATTAAAAATTCACTTAAAAACTATTCACGAAAGGATAGTTAAGTAAACGTAACCGGGAATGAAACTGAAAAGGCATACTTTATGTTAACAGTAACCGAAAATACCAAGGGATTCGTTACCGCACTTATGGTAGCTACTTCAAACTGTTCGCTTTACACAAAGGAGCATGAGGCATTTGGAGAACTTGCAAAAAAAGCATTTCAAAAGTTGCAGGATTTACTTCATGACGAAGTGAACATTATGATAATTGATCATGAACTTGTAATAAATAAAACCCCAATGCGAGATAGGGGTATACATGAAACTAACTTTATAAAGCGGTTGAAGAGAAAAGGGCTTTCCCGTATTGATATTCTTCAAGGTGTTAATATATCTGAAATCAAACAGCTTATCCTTGAACTATCCGAACCTGGCAAAGGCCTGAAGACCTATCCTCATATCAAGAGCGGCATAGTAGATGTTAATATGAGTATGCCGTCGGATGATGAGGCTGAAGAAGCTTATTCTGCTATCGAGAATATCGATAAGATTAAAGATGTATTCAAAGCTGCATCACCTTTCAAGAAACTCAATGTTGCCGGGATTGAAGAAGTTGTTGTACATTTCATCCATAATTTCAAAAGAGAAGCAAGTATCCTGAAATATTTAAGCCCGGTTAAATCATTTGACGAATACACATATACTCATGCCTCTAATGTTGCGGTGCTCTCGGTGTTTCAGGCACAATCACTGGGGATAGACGGTGACCTTCTGCATGAATTGGGCATAGCCGCCTTGTTACATGATGCCGGTAAAATGTTTATCTCCAAAGAAATTTTAGAAAAAAAAGGGAAACTTGATGATAGGGAGTTTGCTGAAATACATAAGCATACATTACACGGAGCAAGATACCTGGCAAAAATAGAGAATGTGACCCGACTTGCACCGGTCGTGGCTTTTGAACATCACATGAAATTTGATGGTTCAGGATATCCCAGAATGACTCTTAACGGGGATAAGCCTAAACAGCATATATACAGTCAGATCGTTGCTGTTGCAGATTTTTTTGATGCACTTCGGAGCAACAGACCTTATAGACGTGGAATGGAAATACCAGAAATTTTTGTGCTGATGAAAAAATGCGTTGGCGAGGACTTTAATGTTTTTCTTGTGGATAATTTTATTAAATTGATGCATCAGGCGCTTTCGAATTAACTGATCCTATCCCCTGCCAAAGCATCCATAAGCTCGTAGATGACAGGCTTTAAAGCAGCATAGTCGTATCCTGCTTTCCTGATAATTACTTTCGACATAGATTTTATATTAGCAAATTCAACTTGTGAATATTAGACAATCACAGCTATTTGATGGTATTTTAATTTCATGAAATCCGGTTTTTATCAATTTAATCCGGTATTCGGTGAGAAAGAAAACAATTTAAATAAGATTGTTGAAGTTGTCAGGCAGTCGGATGCTGAGCTTCTTGTGCTACCGGAGTTTTTTGCAACCGGGTATCAATTTATCTCAGCCCATGAGGTGGCAAAAATTTCAGAACCTGTGCCAAATGGAATCACCACTGACACCATTTCGGAGCTGTCGCGTGAAAAAGGAATCTATATAGTTGCGGGTCTGCCCGAGAGAGATGGTGAAAGATTTTATAATTCAGCAATATTATCGGGTCCTGGCGGTTTCATGGGATTGTATCGGAAAACGCATCTGTTTTTCGAGGAGACCTTATATTTTAGTCCTGGAGATACAGGATTCAAGGTGTGGGATACACCAATAGGCCGGATCGGAATAATGATCTGTTTTGACTGGTTTTTCCCTGAATCTATGAGATCACTTGCGCTTTTGGGCGCTGAGGTTGTTGCTCATCCTTCAAATCTTGTACTTCCATTTTGCCCGGATGCGATGCCGGTCAGATGTCTTGAAAATAGAGTATTTGCCATAACCGCTAACAGGGTCGGTACAGAGAGTAGAAAAAAAGATCAGACGCTTACATTTATCGGTAAAAGTGAAATAGTTTCGCCCAAAGGAGAAATTATAGTCAGGGCATCTGATGATGCAGAGTCGGTTAAGATTGCTGATATAGATCCTGCACAGGCAAATGATAAGCAATTGAATCCCTATAATGATGTATTAAAAGATATAAGACAGGAGCATTATAAAAGAGGTTTGTAATAAGCAGTAGTTTTTATAAATCGCATTTTATTATGTTTTTTCCTGCTTCTCGTTCATGATGTACTTTGCAACTACCGCTTCAAGAGAACAGGGTGCTGGTTTGCCCTGATTCAGCAGGGTTAAAGTCTCTATATCTGATTTCCATGCGGTATTGCCGGGGGCAAGAAAACAGATACTGCCAGGCTCGTGAGAGGTGAGAAGTTTGTTGTCTTTCAGATAATAATAATCTTTACTTATATTGACAGGGTAGGCATGCATGGATGGCGGGATATCACCCGGCTTGAACCAGAGTTTAATTTCCCGTTCTGCCTCCTCATTCGTAGCAGATGCGTGAATAAGGTTATCCATGCGCTCACCGACCACATTTCCTTCATCATCGTTGAGAGGTACAACTGTCCCAAGCGCACGGATACATCCCGGTTGTTGTTCCCGTGCGATGTGCGGGTTTGTCGGTCCCGCAATATCTCGAATTTTTTGCACTGCATCAGGGCCCTGATACACAAGCGCTATTACTCTATGTTTCCATGATTCATCCGGATAATGAATGTGTCCCATGATGTAATGTATGAGTGAGGGGAAAAATATTTTCCCGCGATGTTCGGCATAATGTTCATCAGCAAGTATTTTACTGACATAGACGATCTTTGCTCCGGCAAAGCGCAAGGCTGTATGAAATTCGGAAAGCTGAGAAAGCACATAACCGGTCAGTGAATTTTTAAGTGCGTCCGGTTTAATAAGCACAAGCGTCTGTTCTTGTTCTTTTTTATCCATAAGATCTAACCTTTCTCAAAACCTTTACGGCGATTAAGCTTCCAGCTTTTTCAACAGATCCCGTACCGCTTCTGCTGAATTGTGCAAAGACTTTTTTTCTTCTGCGGAAAGCTCAAGTTCTATAATCTCCTTCAACCCTTGAGAATCAAGTCTGACAGGTACGCCGACATAAACCCCTGTAATTCCATATTCACCATTCATATATACTGAACATGGGATAGGATCATTCTTTATTCCAAAAATCGTTTTTATCATCTCGACAGATGAAGCTGCCGGCGCGTAATAAGCGCTGCCGGTTTTCAGATAACTGACGATCTCTGCCCCACCATTCTTGGTTCGCTCAATAATCTGCTGAATCTTTGATTCAGGTAAAACCTCCGTAATCGCTTTATCTTCTACAGTTGTCAAACGTGTTATCGGCAGCATTAAGTCACCATGACCACCCATAACCATCGCCTTTATGTCGGATGAATTTGTGCCTGATTCCATGGCGATAAAACTCCTCATCCTGGAAGTATCCAGTACACCGCCCATACCTAATACTCTTTCAGGAGGAAAACCTGTAATTTGCTGAGTGATTTGGGCCATGGTATCCATCGGGTTGGTGACAACAATGATAATACTGTCAGGGGAAGTTGCTGCAATGTTTTCAGCCACCTGCTTTATAATTTTTGCATTAGCATATAAAAGATCATCCCTGCTCATGCCGGGTTTCCTGGCGAGACCGGCTGTTATAACAACTATATCTGAATCAGATGTATCATCATAGCTGTTCGTACCGATGACATTTGCGCTGGAGTTCCAGACAGGGCATGCTTCGAGGATGTCCAGTGCTTTGCCCTGAGGTATCCCTTCAATTATATCGATAAGCACTACATCCGCAAGGTCATTTTCAGCTATAAGCTGTGCTGTTGTAGTTCCTACGTTTCCTGAACCTACAACTGTTATTTTTTTGCGCATTTTTTTATTGTGTTTCACGGAGTATCATTATAGCCAAGAGAGGAAAAATTGACAAGGAAGAAGGATTACGAGGCTGAAATTATTAATCAGACTTTTTCATCATCATAAATATTAACAAGTCCTTCATATTTTTCTCCAAATGTTTCTTTCAGCAAGGGATTAAATCTTCTTAATATTTTGATCATATAAATATCATGCCGCAAATAGTCTTCGGCATTCATAACAAAAATTTCATTCATGCTCCATATCGCTTCTGTCTGTTCGTCATTTAGTTTCCCTATTAGAGCTTCTCGTGAGTCGGTAATCAGAGTAAATCCTCTAACTCCTTTTTCAGCATATATAGTATCGTTGACCGGGTGATGATAAATCTGCCCGATTTTTATATTAGTAGCTCCGTAATGAACAATAGCTATCCTGGCATGCTGCTCAAGGGCCTCATGCAATGTATTTATAGTACTGGATAATTCATCCGGCCATGTTAACAAAAGAACCGTGCTGCGAGCTGTTCTTATCATTCTATTGGCCCTGACCATCATATCATCATAACTGTTTATGTGCCATGTATAACTTGAATCTATGCCGACTTTAAACCCCTTGAGAGCGTTGCTCACAACCTGTAGATTATCTTCAACAGTTAATCTGAAGTTCTGCACGAATTCATCGGGTGAAAGAGGAATAAATAATTTTGAATTTTTGCTATGAATCGATTGAACAGTATTTCTGTTTTCGAGTTTCCTGATCACTTCATATATTTTTGAGGAGGGAATGCCTGAATTTTTTGCAATTTCATAGGCGGTTAAAGGATTTTCCTTTAAAAGAGCTATGTAAGCCTTTGCTTCATAACTCGTGAATCCGAGCCGCGCGAGCCTTGAAGTTGCCGTATCCATTGCATTATTAACTACCACAGTAGTTAATAATTGTCAAGTTAATTATTGGGTTTGTATCGGTACCCTGACGAAGGTTATTAACGCATTGTAATATAGTTTCAATACACGTTAATAATATAGCCTAAAATCAACATTCTATCCCAGCATACTCGGCTTCCATATATTCCAATATCCTGTCAGGATCGCAGGCAATGCATACATCAATCCCCTGAATAATCTGCATATCCTCACATAACATATATGCTCTTTTTAGTTCGTGATCCTTGATTCTGTTTATTACGAGTTCCTTTGGTTTGATAAAGGTTTTTCCGCAGGTCATACATAGCCAGATGAAGCTGTCTTTTGCTATCTCTATACAGGATCTGCAAACATAAACAGTTGTTCCCTGCATAATTTCTACGTGAGATTGTGTATATATTTCATTGCAGATGTTACATTTACCAACGTAATCCATCGTTGCTTTCCGTTTCTAACTATAAGGTTTATCCCTCTTATTTCTTTATCGGAATATATTAATCCTACCTTAAACTAACCCATTGATCTTTCCCAGCAAAGCAGATATCCAAAAAAACTCATCACATAAGCGGTTATGAATGAAAAAATGCAAGTTGCATTTGGATAAAAACCTTATGTAAAATAAGCTGTTAGCATAGTAAATTGTGTGATTTATTAGTTGTAATTTCTCATTATGTCTCTTGCAAAAATCGAAAAAAAGATTTTATCAGGTAAGCGTCTTGCCCCTGAAGATGCAGCTGCATTATTTGATAGTGATGATATTTTTACAATAGGGCGGCTTGCGGGTCACGTTTCAAGGAGAAAGAATGGGAATAATGCGTATTTTATCCACAACCACCATATAAATCCTACAAACCTATGTGTTAATCGTTGCAAATTCTGCGCCTTCAGTAGTTCAAAGGGAGATAAGGGTGCATATGAATTAACAATCAAGCAAATAATAAAAAAACTTACCTCGAACCCTCAAACTCTTGAACCTTCAAGCCCTTTTTTTTCGGAGGTTCACATTGTGGGCGGTCTTCATCCTGCATGGCTCTTTGATTATTATCTTGAAATGCTATCTGCAATCAGGCAGACGTTGCCCGGTATTCACATAAAGGCATTTACAGCTGTGGAAATCGATTATTTTGCAAGGATAAGCAGCCTGTCTCTCAAAGATACGCTTCTAAGCCTGAAAAATGCGGGGCTCGATTCGATTCCTGGAGGGGGAGCTGAAATCTTTAATGACAGAATAAGAAAAAAAATATGTCCTGAAAAAATTTCGGGCAAGAGATGGATACGCGTCATGGAAACAGCCCACAATGCTGGCATTAAATCAAATGCCACGATGCTGTATGGACACCTTGAATCATATAAGCACAGGGTTGAACATATGCTTATGCTCAGGAACCTGCAGGATAAGACCCGGGGTTTTCAGGCATTTATCCCTTTAGCGTTTCATCCAATAAATACAAGGATAGATAAAGCTCATTACACTTCAGGTATTGATGATATAAAGACAATTGCTATTTCGAGACTTTTCCTTGATAATTTCTGGCACATAAAGGCGTACTGGATAATGCTTGGAGAAAAGCTTGCCCAGCTTGCACTTATGTTTGGGGCGGATGATCTGGACGGTACAATCGTTGACGAAAAAATTACTCATTCAGCAGGTGCTTTATCAGCTAATGCAATGACTCGGGGTGAGTTGATCAACCTGATTGAATGCGCAGGAAAGACCCCGGTAGAGCGTGATTCATATTACAGACCTGTAAAGAGGGTAAGGTGAAAGCTGTAACTGCGCAGAATAAAGCATCAGGCAAGAAGGCAAACTCCTCCACCACCCTCATCACAAAAAAAGAAGGCCTTAACCTTCTGAAAAATGCTGATCTTCTCGGTCTCGGCTTGATGGCGGATAATGTCAGGAAGCAGCTTCATCCCGGAAGTATGGTCAGTTTTATCATCGACCGCAATATCAATTACACGAATGTCTGCAAGAATAAATGTAAGTTCTGTGCTTTTTTCAGGGATAAAGACGACCCTGATGCATATATTTTAAGTAAAAGGAAGCTCTTTCATAAAATCAGGGAAACTATTAGGCTTGACGGCACACAAATACTTATTCAGGGCGGTCTCCATCCTGACCTCGGCATCGATTATTATATCGATCTTTTAAACGCGATCAAAGGTAAATTCAAAATTCATATTCATGGCTTTTCTCCTCCCGAGGTCTGTTACATGGCTGACAGCGCAGGGTTTACAATAAGAAAGACGATAAAACTTTTAATGGAGGCGGGGCTGGACTCTATTCCGGGTGGCGGTGCAGAAATACTCTCGGATCGAATAAGAAAAAAAATCAGTCCCCAAAAAATAGGCAAGGCAAAATGGCTTAAAGTTATGGAAGATGCCCATAAACTTGGCATGAAGACCACTGCTACCATGATGTTCGGGAGCATAGAGGAACCGGAAGACATCATTGAACATCTTGATGCCATACGAAGGCTTCAGAAAAGAACAGGTGGTTTTACCGCTTTTATTCCCTGGAGTTTCCAACCCGGCAATACGGAGTTAAAGACTGCTGAAGCGCGAAAGACTTCCAGACTTCCGAACTTCCGAACTTCCAAGCTGATTCCTGCTACCGCTGTTGATTATCTCAAGGTGCTGGCGCTATCGAGAATTTATCTTGATAATGTCCCAAACATTCAGGCATCATGGGTCACTCAGGGACTTAAAATGGCACAGGTTGCTCTCCGGTTTGGCGCCAATGATTTCGGGTCCACAATGCTTGAGGAAAATGTTGTCGCTGCTGCGGGCATCAAATACAAGGTATCTGTTGAAGACATTATAACGTCGATCAAAATGTCTGGCTTCAAACCGGTCCAGAGGGATATGTACTACAATATAATTAATGACAAATTATTTTAAATCCAATTCCAGACCCTTTACTCTTTATTTCCTCGCTTTCATAATTTTTTTCTTTCCTGTTGCTGTCTCTGCCGGTATAACAGTATTTGACAGCGTTGGCCCTTTTGATAAAACCATAAAATTAAAGGCACTGACAAAAGGGAGATTTTTCCCTGAAGGGGGTAGGCTGGTTAAGTTTTATGTAAACGATAAGTATATAGGATCAACATTAAGCGGTGGAGATGGTTATGCATTTATGAAGTATAAAGCTTCTTCAGCAGGTATTAAAACTTTAAACGTTGAGGCAGGAAAAGATACGAATGGGGGCTTACTACTCTTAACAGGCAATGAGGACAAAATATTATTGGTAGAGATTGAAGGCATACTTTTTCAATCCATAATGTCAATAAAACCTTCGAATAAAAGCAGAGAAGCTCTTCAGTGGCTATCGAAAAAATTCAGGATCATATATTTAATAAGGATTATTGGCCTACAGAAATCCAGGGAGTGGCTTAAAGAACATAAACTGCCACTCTCAGTGGTTTTAAAATGGACAGGCAAGGATCTGATTCGGGATCTTCAGGAAAGGGGGGCGGAGCCTTACGCGATCATCGCACCTTCAGATATGCTTGTTGAAGCAACTGATATCAAAAACAGATTCAGTTTTGAAGATACAGAAGACGGTGAAAGCGTAAAGGATTGGGATCACCTTATAAAACAGTTAGAATAAAAAATGAAGCTGGTATTACATAACAAAAAGGGGCTGGAACATACAGCCCCTTTCTATGCATTTGATACGAAATTTTATTTTTTGTGTGAAGAGCAAAACTTGGATCTGCCGGATGCTTTATTTTTGCATTTCTTCCCTGCTTTAGTCTTTGCTGCACATCTTGCCTGTTTTGCCTTTGCTGCCATATTCCCTCCTTATTATGTGAGAAGTTAACGGCTGTGATTATTATATCACAACTAATTTCTGTTGTGTGGTTATTTCTTGGTCATTGAAAGAACATGGCTGTATTAATCGGTAGTATGATTGTAGATTGTTAATGTATAATATTGTCCAGCACAGGGCAGTAAAAAAAATGGAGTTGCAATATGATCAAAAAATTAATAGCTATATTGTTTTTGATGTATTGTATGCTTATATTATCCGGCTGCAACACTATTCACGGAATGGGTGAGGACATTCAAGCTCTTGGTGAGCTGATAGAAGAGGCTACTCAGTAAATTGCAGCTATTTAATCATCAGTGCGCAATCCTAATTACATTAGTTAAAGATTATTATTTCATAGATAAATGATCGATAAATTCCCGGAAAGAATTAACCTGACAATCGATAAGCCGTTCTATTCAGGATCGGTGCAAAAACTGTATGATGTCCGTGGACATCCTGAACTCCTCATAAGTGAAACAACAGTGGGTGGGTCGGTTTTTGATGTTGGCACTATTTTTAATATTGCCGGCAGTGACATCGGAAGGGCGAGTTTCAGGCATCTTGTGTTTCAGGAACTGCAAAATCCAGAGACATGGAAAGGCATATCAAAATTACTTTACGATGAAGGCAGCATCATTCAAAATGATGATACGGGTATGGTAGAACGGGTGCTGTCTGAGTTCAGCAAACGTGGGGCGCCGACGCATCATGTAGGCATGATAGACCGGGGCAGTGGTGATGTTTATGCCAAAGGGTTTCCTGCTAATCCCAGCAATCTGACCTTGATTAGAAAGTATGAAGTAATAAAACCGGAACTCAGAGAAATATTCGGATCGCATTTTTATGATTATGAGAAATATCATCATAAAAGCCGCTATGTGATTCCACTTGAATATATTGTCAGATTAGGTGTAACGAATGGATCGTCAATTTTGAGAAAGTATAATATACTCAATGATTCAGGCAAGAAAGAATATTTAAGTGAACTCAGAATCAACAAACCCCTGTCACCATGGATGCAATTTGCTCTCCCTATTGTTGACCTGACCACTAAGTATGAGCCGGAGGACCGCAATATAAGCCGGCAGGAGGCTGCTCTCATTTCAGGCATTGATGGTGAGGCCTTTTCTGTTTCTATGATTATGGCTATTCTCGGAGCGTATCTGTTAAAGCAGATATTTGCAGGAATTGGACTATTCTTGTGGGATATGAAATGGGAGATTGCCAGGGACCAGAACGACCTGGTATTTGTCGATACGATAGATACCGACTCTGTAAGGGTAACCGTCAATATCAAATTCGACAATAAGTCCTGTTTTGTTCATTTTAACAAGCAGGCGATGAGGGACTATTACAAGATAATTCATGCCGACTGGTATGGCTCTGTAAATGCCGCAAAGAAAATCGCGGCTCAAACAGGAAGGCCATTTACCGAAATACTGTCCAGAGGACAGAAAGAAAATAGATATCCCGCCAATCCGACAGTTGACAGTTATTTTCTGGATATTCAGAAAGACAAATTTTCGATGATCCAGTCGTTCATTAAGAATAATAAACAGGACATGCGTAAAGAAGCTGAAAGAATTGCACGTGCGGAAATAGATTATTACATATCTTCAAATAAAAGAGAACAATATGAAGATCTGAATTCAATGCCGCTGGCATGAAAGAGCGAACGGGGAATGGGTATAAATCTTGAGTATAAGTGGTGAGTAGTTTCAAGTTTGGCATAAATCGTTGCACTTGACATTTAAATCTAAATATGGAGGAGTTAAAAATGGCAGAAGCAAACGGATTAAGTAAACCGGTAAAGCTGAAAAATGTGCTGGCAGAGTTTCTGGGAGCAACAGAACTTCCCAGGACATAGATCACCGGGTTCACCTATTTTTATCCTTAATCTTGAATGATTAGAA
>CAYPIT010000028.1:0-16317 GCA_964410825.1 uncultured Nitrospiraceae bacterium | reverse complement strand
ACCGAAATGAGCTGGCTGAAATGTGGGAATTATCCCATAGAGAACGAGCACAACTGCTCCAATAAGTGCATACCAAGCAGGTTTGCCTTCGCGCAGCCATAGCCAGACAAGATATCCTCCGCCGATTTCACACAGTCCGGCTAGAAGAAAATATAATGATGATTTTATTGTCTCAACAGTTCCCATTTTCAGCGATCATTCTGACATAACTCTCAACAGCTTTATTTGATTGATAACATATTAGTAGACGCATCTCGTTATTACTGACTTTAAATACATTAATATAAAGATGCCTGTGGTTGTAACTATTTAATAATTATAGAAACCTGATAACTTGACATACGTAATTGCTCTTTAATAGTATGATAGACGAATATCGTTTTTACTAACTTTATTGTCATTGGGGGACATGAGCATGAAAAATCAAATATTATCAGAGTTCCAGAAGTATCTGCGTTCGAAGAGCCTTGTTAGTGACAAGTATATTCCATTTTACGCTAATTGGGCAAGCAAATTCTTGAGTTTTTCGAGTGAAAACAAGAATCTCAGTCATGAACTGAAAGTTGAAGAATTCCTGAATTATCTGAAATCACAGGAGAACATTTCAGATTGGCAGGTAAAGCAGGCAAGCGATGCTGTTCAAATATATGTAAATCAATTCCTTGAAAGTGGTCAATCAGGATCCGGTCATATCCAGCCACAAGAAATTAATATCATTGCAGACGTTTTAGATGTGATTACAGAAATGCGGCGGGCTTTGCGCATTAAACACTACGCATACCGAACAGAGCTTGCATACCTTGAATGGGTCGAAAAGTTTTTTGATTATACGATAAATGTGAAAAAGAAAGACATTCATACTGGTTTGGACTCTGCTGATGTAAGGGATTATCTGAGCCATCTTGCACTGAAAAAGAGGGTTGCCGCATCTACTCAGAATCAGGCCTTCAATGCCCTGATATTTTTATTCAGACATGTGCTCAAAATAGAACTACGAGATTTAAATAAAGCGGTCAGGGCAAAGCGCGGGCAGCGATTGCCGGTGGTGTTTACTGTTGACGAAGTGAAAGAACTCTTTAAGAAAATTAAAGGTGAGAACCTTCTAATTTTAAAAGTAATATACGGTTCAGGACTCCGTGTTATGGAGCTTGTGCGTCTGAGAGTGAAAGATATTGATTTTGATGCAAACCTGATAATTGTGAGAAATGCAAAGGGTGATAACGACAGGTCAACCATTTTGCCCGAATCTGTTAAAGATGATTTACAGAAACACCTGGAGAACGTAAAAGCTTTGCATAAGGAAGACGTTACTGCTGGCCGGGGAGACGTATATTTGCCAAATGCTCTCGCTCTCAAGTATCGAAATGCCGCAAAGCAATGGCACTGGCAATACGTCTTTCCGTCAGCAAAACTTTCTGTAGATCCGCGAAGCGGGAAGGTACGGCGACATCACAAAAGCGAAAAGTCCATACAGGATGCCATGGCACGGGCACTGAAACAATCAGAAATTGCAAAACATGCCTCAGTTCATACGCTCAGGCACAGCTTTGCTACCCACCTGTTAATGAAAGGAGTCAATATCAGGGAAATTCAGCAACTCTTGGGACATAAGAATCTTGAAACCACCATGATCTATTTGCATGTCATAAGAGAATTATCGGGTGCGCCTGAAAGTCCGCTGGATAGTCTGAATGAAGAGAATAAAGATGATGATAAAACCTTCATTAGTCAGTCATAAAGGCGGCCTAAGCAGGATACGTGGTTCTCTACATATAATAGACGCAACTCGTTTTACTTATTTTCTTAATATACATTCATTGATGTAATAAAACATAACTCATTGAAAATTAACTGTCTGAAAGAGTTGCAACTTCGCATTTGCTCTTTAATATCAAGATATAAAGAACTTCTTTATTTTCGGCTTTTTCGTCATTAAGAGGACACATGGCAACAACCATTCAGAAATTCACTACACCCGAAATTGTAACTATAAAAAATCTGCTATAATATTGCGCTATGTCGATACTTGAAAAATATATAACTGAACCAAAGATAGCTTATTTCTCTATGGAGATAGGACTGAGAGATGATATACCTACCTATTCCGGTGGTCTCGGTATACTTGCAGGAGACACTGTAAAATCATCAGCTGATCTCTGTCTTCCTTTTATCGCGGTTACACTCATGAGCCGCAAGGGGTATTTTCGTCAGGAAATAGACAGCGAGGGCCGTCAGAAAGAATTTCCTGTTGTATGGGACCCTTCAAAGTTACTAACTAATGCGGAAGAAAAAATTTCTATTTTTATCGAAAACAGAGAAGTTTTTGTACAGGCATGGATCTATTTTGTAGAAAGTCCAAGGGTAGCAAGTGTGCCTGTTATCTACCTTGATACAGATCTACCTGAAAACAGTGCTGAAGACAGAACATTGACAGACCAGTTGTATGGCGGAGACGAATCCTACAGATTGAAACAGGAGATGATCCTTGGTATCGGGGGAGTCAGAATGCTTAGAAAACTTGGTTTTCAGGTAAAAAAATATCATATGAATGAAGGCCATGCAGCTTTTTTGACGTTGGAATTATTACACGAATATAAGAAAGATATAGAAGCGGTATGGGATGAATCGCATATCTGGAATACTGAAGCTGTAAGGGATCTATGTGTATTCACAACACATACCCCTGTAGATGCAGGACACGATAAGTTTTCTTATGAACTTTTTAATAATATATTCGGCGATTATTTTCCCGAAAATATATTAAGAACTCTTGCAGGAGAAAAAAACGTAAATATGACCCTGTTGGGTTTTAATTTAAGCAAATATGTAAATGGAGTAGCCAAAAAACACGGTGAGGTTTCTCAAAGCATGTTTCCCGGCTATCAAATCAATGCCATAACAAATGGAGTGCATTCATACACATGGACTTCAGATAGTTTTAAGCAGATTTTTGATAAATATCTGCCCGGATGGGCAAATGAACCTGAAATATTCGTCAGGATAGGAGTGATCCCGGACGATGAAATCTGGGCTGCTCATACAGCCGCAAAGAAAAAGCTGATTGATTATGTTAATTCTGTTTCAGATGGTGATATGGATATTGATATGCTTACAATCGGCTTTGCAAGAAGAGCAACTGCTTATAAAAGAGCAGACCTGTTGTTTTCTGATATTGACAGGCTTGAAAAAATAGGAACCGGAAAAATCCAGCTTATCTATGGAGGAAAGGCCCACCCGAAGGATATTCCGGGAAAAGAGTTGATAGAAAAGATAATCTCCCATAAAAAAGAGCTCAAAGGAAAGATCAAAATAGCATTCATACAAAACTATAATATGGATATTGCCCTTAAACTTGTTTCGGGCGTAGACATCTGGTTGAACACTCCGCTCAGACCGCTTGAGGCTTCAGGGACAAGTGGAATGAAGGCAGCTCATAATGGGGTGATCAACTTCAGTGTACTTGATGGATGGTGGATTGAGGGACATATTGAAGGATTTACAGGATGGGCAATCGGACCTGCTCCGAAGGAGATATTACCTGATAATAATATGAATCAGACAGATGCAGAAGATCTATACAATAAACTTGAAAAAGTGATTATCCCTCTTTATTATGACGATCGTAAAACCTGGATAAGAATGATGCAAAATGCGATCGGTAAAAACGCCTACTACTTCAACAGTCATCGCATGATGCGCAGATATGTAACAGAAGCATATATTAGGTAAGATTTGGATCAACTACAAAGTTCTTATGGAAGTTTATTAGCCTGCATTATTTATAAATATCTTGAATCAAAGCAGGTATCAAAAAAAAACGGTTTGAATACGGCATCAAGCATTTATATAAAACAAATCTATATACCTTATTAACATACACAGTGTATCAGAAGCCTGATTGGTAAAAGCCGCTCCCAAAACGTTTTTTTTTGATACCTGCTTTGCTGGGTAGATAATATGGGTTAGATAACTAGTCTTTTATTACTTTTTTCTCTTCTGCAATGATCTTAAGTTTCTTATGAAGTGACAGGACCGTTTCTCTCAGTTTTTCCTTGGAATCGCTTTTTTGTTCAATTTCAGATATAAGGTTCAATAATTCCGAGTCGAACTGTTTAAGCATATCCATTTGACAATCATGCATGTTCTCTATCCTGTCCAGTAGCTGGTTTACCTGTAATATAAAAGACTTTATATAAATGTCATCTTTGGTACGTACATTTAGCCTTCTCCGATAGTCACCAGCCAGAATTAACCTGATATCTGTTTTGAGTCTCTGGAATGGGCCTATCAAACGATGAGAAAACAACATTGTTAATACAACTACAATGGCTGCGTATCCGAACATTATGATTATGAATAATGGAGTGCCATGCCCTATCCTGCCGCCGAGTTCTTTGGCGAGGTATGTAAAAAAGGCTGTGACCAGGAGTGTCCACAGGATTATGAGAGCAATTGAAATGCGCAGTTCTTTGGAAACAAAATATTTCTGTCGAGCTTTCTTGTCAGTCATTTAACAATATTCTATCACATTTACCAATGAAAACAATAAATTACAGCTTCATATAATTATGACAATTATTGAATCCTATATAATGTACTGCAAATCACATAATTATGTTACTCGGTGAGGATAATGGAACTAATCAGCAAATTTTAAATCATGCTTTTGAAGCTGCTTCCCTCTCTGCTTTAGCCTTTTCCCGTGCAGCCTTTTTCGCTTCATAGGCCTTTAAGACTTCAGGATAGTTGAATGTTCCTGTTATTGCGCATACCGGACATTTGGAAGCACAGATACCGCAACCTATACATTTATCCCGGTTTATAACATGCGGTTTTTTTAGATCACCCGAAGCAGCATTGACCGGGCAAACCTTTGCGCATGAATGGCAACCTATACATTTTTCAGAAACAAATGCCTTGGGCCTTTTAGGTATGTAATCCATTATCGCATTAGTAGGACATTTCCTCACACAAAGACCGCAGATTTTACATTTATCAAGATCAATTCTCGACAGGTAATTCTCGACTTTAGTGGCGTTATATGGACAGACTTTTACACAGAGACCGCAGGCAATACATCCGGTCTGGCAATTTTTCTTGGCAACAGGTCCTTTGTCCTTTGAGTGGCATCGCACAAGGACTTCCTTTGCCATTGGCAAAATTTCGATAACATTTACAGGACAGGTCTGGGCACAAACACCACAGGCTGTGCATTTCACAGGATCGATTACAGGCAGACTGTCATCGTCCATCGTAATAGCGCCAAATGGACACGCCCTTGAGCATGACCCATACCCGAGACAACCGTATATACAGGATTTATCACCACCACTTACAAGAATAGCTGCCCTGCAATCAGGCACACCTTCATATTTAAACCTTCTGGCCGACTTTGAACATCCACCCTGACAGAAAACCCTTGCTATCTCCGGCTCAAGTTGCTCCATTACCTTATCCGTAATTCTTGCAACAGCTTCCGCTGTTGCTGCCCCTCCGGGAGTACATAAAGTCGGTTTAACATCAGGATTCAAAACGACCTGCTCTGCATACTGCCGGCATCCCGGATAGCCACATGCGCCACAATGAGCATGGGCCAGTACATCCGACACCTGATCAATACGGGGGTCCTCTTTAACCGCAAATTTTTTGGCAGCAAAGGCAAGGCCTATTCCAAAAAGAGCGCTTATTCCAAGCAGAAATGCCGCTGAAAATTTAAGAACTTCTATTAAATCAACCGATTCCCGGGCCTCAACTCCAGCACCAACACCCAGCATCGGAACAGGTACATGATGCAGATAATTAATCAACTCAGAAAGAATATTTGTAATGTTCAGATCAAACATATTGCACCTTCTTAAAAGATAAAATATTAAAGATAAAAAATCAAAGGTAAGGAGTTATAAATAAAACTTCATTAATTTTGACTTTTTATCTTTTATTTTTGAATTTACAACGTTATCAATCCAGAAAATCCTGTAAATGCAAGCGCTATAAGTCCCGCTATGATAAATGATATAGGCAACCCTTTAAATGGAGCCGGCACATCAGCAACTTCAAGTTTCTCCCTGATACTTGCCATTATTACAAGGGCAAGAGCGAAACCCAGTCCAGAACCTAATCCAAAAGCAATGCTTTCAAAAAAACTGTAGTGCTCTCCAGCATTTATAAGCGGAACCGCAAGAATAATACAATTTGTAGTAATGAGCGCAAGGTACACACCGAGTTTGTAGTACAGAGTGGGGCTCACCTTTTTCATAATTGTGTCGGCTGACTGCACAAACGCTGCTACTATGCCAATAAATATAATGATTTTAAGGAAAGTTAGATCAGGTGAACCTGCATAGAGGGCATTTTCCTGCATTACGTAAGTAAAAACAACCCAGCTTAAGGCTGCACTTATCACCATCACCATTGTAAAGGTTATACTCATGCCAACGGCTGTTTCCATCTTTTTGGAAACTCCAAAGAAAATACAGAGACCAAGAAACCTGGTAAATACAAAATTGTTGATTAACGACGCCGCAATTACTAATTCAAACAGTTTACCGAAATCCATAGTACTCCTCCATAATATTAAACACCTGATGCTCCTTTGCCACCAAAGAATTTCATATCAACCCAATTGAAAAATCCCATAAGCAGACCAACAGCCAGAAAACCTCCTGCAGGTAAAATCATAATCAGCAGTGGATTTCCGGAGATAAGAGATATGCCCCATAGTTCCCCCTTACCAAGAAGCTCTCTGAAAAAACTTATAACAATCATGGCTAACAGAAAACCAACACCCATGCCAAAGCCATCAAAAAATGACGGCACCAGTTTATTCTTGCTCGCAAAGACCTCTGCCCTCGCAAATATAGACGCAAATGCCACAATAATCTGGATGTATAGCCCTATCTCTTTGTATACAGGTCTTGCATAAGTAGACATTAACATATCTATGATCGTTACATAACCGGCAATGATAAGCATAAAAATCGGGATTCTAATTTTGGGATGAATAAAGTTTCTTATCAGCGAAACCGTTACGTTTACCATCGTCTGCACAAACACAACTGCTACTCCAAGTGCTACTCCGTTCTTTAACCCGTTTGTGACGGCAATAGACGGGCATAGACTGATCGCCATGCGGAATATTGTATTTTCTCCGAACACACCATTCTTGAGTAATTCCCAGTTGCTTTTCTGATTAACGCTCATCCCTCTACCTCACCGGACAACTTCTCTTTCAACATCAATACTCCGTTTTTAACCCCGTCTTCAGTAACAGCACGGCTGGATATTGTTGCGCCGGTTATTGCCTGTATTTTATCTTCTGTTTCCCCTTTTATCACAACAAGATTATCAACACTTTTACCTGCAAACCGATTAAGGAAATAATCTTTTTCTATCTCATCTCCCAGTCCGGGGGTCTCCCCGTGCCCCAATATACTGATTTTTTGCAGGATAAAGTTTTTGTCTACTGATGTTAGCACATGTATATAGCTGGAGTAACCCTTTCCATATCCTTCAACAATATATCCGATGTCTTCAGGATTAATGCACTCTTTCTCTTCTGTCATTTCACCTGTCTTCTCATTTTTAACATTTATAATTTTTATTGCTTCGCATTTCCTGGCAGCATAATACTCTGCATGCTTTTCATGTGTCTCCCAATCATCAAGCTTTGCTACCTTATCCGCTTCGGGCATCATTAGCCTTAGAGCCGCTTCTTTTTCCGCTTTTTCTTTCTGGAACTTGATCGGAGATGTCTTGGCATATACAAAAGCCATTATCAAACCGCCAATAAGATATAACACAACAAGGTTAAAAGTAATTTTGGCCATGTCTGTTGTAGTCATTTCTTCTGCTCCTTCACAACTCCAAACATTTTCGCCTTGACGCTTCTGTCAATCAAAGGTGCAAAGCAGTTCATTAACAATATTGCAAACATCACACCTTCAGGGAAACCACCTTTCAATCTTATAAGCATAGTGATTGCACCGCATCCGACCCCGAAAATTATCTGTCCTTTTCTGATTGATGGACACGTTACGTAATCCGTAGCCATAAAAAATGCTCCGAGAACCAAACCGCCGCTCAGAAGATGAATAAGAGGATCTCCGGCAAACAAAACGAGTTTCCCGGTTTCGATGTCTTTGCCCCCAAACATCCATGCGAGCACAGCTACTGTGCCAAGGAATGAAAAAGGAATATGCCATGTTATATATCGCTTGTAAAGAAGGAAGACTGCGCCGATCAGCAATGCAATCACAGAGGTCTCACCAAGCGACCCCAAAGTGCTTCCTTTAAGCAGACTCATATAGAGATCAGTCTTGTCTCCAAAGACTTCTATAAGCTTGGCGAGTCCCTCTTCTTTCAGAATGCCCAGTGGCGTAGCAGTAGTCTTTGCATCCAGAGCAAGGAATTTCACATTAGGATCTGACCATATAGTCATCAGCTTTGGAAACGATATCAACAAAAATGCCCTGCCAATAAGAGCAGGGTTAAATATGTTATAACCTAAACCACCGAAAAGTAATTTTGTAATTACAACCGCTATGAGAGAACCGACCACCGGAATATAAAATGGGACGAGCGGGGGAAGGTTCAGTCCCAGCAGAAGCCCTGTCAAAAATGCGCTTCCATCACCAATCGAAGTTTTCTTCTTAAGACTGACTTGATAAAGATGTTCAAATAGAACAGAGGTTAAAATGCAAAGCCCGGTCACATAAGCTGCAAGCAGCCCAAAATAATATACAGACATTATGAAAGCAGGCAGCAGCGATAGATTGACTGTCCACATTATACGCCCAACAGTCTCTTTGCCCCTGACGTGAGGACTTACTGATACTATTAATTCATGTGTCTTTGCTTTAGCTGCCATTGACTCTCCTCACGGTTTCACCTGCGATTTCGCGAGTCTCATAAACTGGACCATCGGTCTCTTTGCCGGACAGACATAAGCACACGACCCGCATTCAAAACAATCAAAAATATTATATTCCTTTGTCTCTTCAAAAAACCCTTTCTCAGACAGTATGCTTAACATTGAAGGGTTAAGTCCCATGGGACATACATCAATGCAACTGCCACAACGAATACAGGCAGAATATTCATCAGATGCAACATATTCATCTTCTGTCAGAACCAGGATACCCGAGGTCCCCTTGATAACGGGAACATCCAGAGTCCATTGCGCAAATCCCATCATAGGGCCTCCGGATATTACTTTTACAGCGCCATCCGAAAGTCCGCCGCACTGTTCGATGACATCTGATATCAGTGTACCAATTCTCACCAGCATGTTTTTTGGTTCCTGTATTCCCTTACCCGTAATTGTCACAACCCTTTCAATTAAAGGTTTGCCATAACGCACCGCTTCATAAACCGCAATTGCTGTCCCCACATTCTGAACAACAACGCCAACATCCATCGGAAGTCCTTTACTCGGGACCTCTCTTCCTTTAATTGCCTTTATCAGCATCTTTTCAGCACCTTGGGGATATTTTATTTCAAGGGGATATACTTCGATATTTGGTTCTCCTGAAACGGCTGAACGCACCGCCTCGACCGCATCAGGTTTGTTCTCTTCAATTCCAACATAACCATTACTTACCCCCAGAGTCTTCATAAGGATTTTCAGCCCATCAACAAGCTCCGAAGAACGCTCCACCATCAATCTGTGGTCAGCAGTTAAATATGGTTCACACTCAGCACCGTTAATAATGACCGTATCGATAGGTTTTTCTTTTGGCGGGGAAAGTTTCACATTCGTTGGAAATGCTGCGCCTCCAAGCCCCACAATCCCGGCGTCTTTAATCAGCTTTCTGAAATCATCCGGGCCAAGACCCATATATTTTTCATTTTCATTAAAAGTCACCGCCTCATCATTCCCGTCACTCTCAACAACTACTGAAGGCACCATTTTGCCGGAAGGATTTGGAAAGTCCGCAATAGCGATAACCTTCCCTGAGATAGAGGCATGAACAGGAGACGAAACAAAACTTGTAGTCACACCAATAACCTGACCTTTTTTTACCTCATCCCCTATGCTGACTTCTGCTTTGGAAGGTGCTCCGATATGCTGGCTCAGTGGGATTACTATTCTTTTTGGAAGTTTCGCTTCTGTAACAGTTTTGTTTGAGGTTAATTCCTTGTGATACTCCGGATGAATACCTCGCTCAAATGTCGCGATTTTACCCATTTTTAAAACTATCCTTCAGAAAATTATTCGAAGAAAATAAAAAAAGAAATGTCTAAGTTTTACTTATATCGCTATAAGTTACCCTTTTAATTCTAAACTTAAACAAAGCGTATATTGATAACATTTAACAATATTAATGTCAAGAGACAGGCTGTCAAATTTGACTAATCTTATCCCTATAGCATTTTCCTTGCCAGAGACTTTACATGGTATAACCCTTGTGATACACTATGATATGATTAAAAACAGATTATTCTGGATGCTATCTTTTGTACTGGCAATCAGCATCTTATTTATCCTTCATTACAGGGAACAAAATGTAAATATAAATCCTTCATTCCGGGAATCTTCGATGAAGTACCTCCATCTTATTAACAAAAGCGGCAATGAAATAAGATGGGAACTTTCAGCTACAAAGGCAACAATCCCCGAAGACAAAAAAAAAATATTACTTCAGTCACCATCCCTAAGAATAAACAACACTCCTGAAATTCATCTTACCAGCGGAAACGGAATCTATGAAGTTGCAAAAGATAATGTTACGTTGAGCAGACCCGTTGAAATAAAAATTAAAGATGCCATATTCGAAACAGACACCTTGACATGGGACAGTAAAGTTGAATTAATTTCGACCGAAGCTCCCGTTCAGGTTAAGGGGAATAATTATATTATTAATGGAACAGGATTGACCGCACAAGTAACGCAGCAAAAGGTAAGGATATTAAATAATGTTAAAGCCATTTTTTATAATTAATGCTGTATTGATTTTTTTATTAACATGCTCTTCTGCCTATCCCGCATCAACAAAGACAAAACCAGAAAAAAAAACGATAGTTATAACTTCCAATACACTTACAGCTGATAACAAGAATAATACTGCTATATTTGAAGGCTCGGTCGTTGCAAAGACAGGTGACATAACAATGCATTCAGATAAAATGGCGGTGTTTTATGACAAATCCGAAAATAGCATCGATAAGATTCATGCTACAGGCAATGTAAAGGTTCATAAAAATAGGAGAGCACTGTTTTCTGACAAAGCTGTATATTTTGACGCTGATGAAAAAATAGTCTTCACAGGAAACCCAAAAGCCATTGAAGGAGACAATGTTATCAGCGGTACAAAGATTATTTTTTACTTCAGAGATGACCGTGCAGTTGTAGAGGGCAGCAAGGTTGTTCTCCAGAATAAAGAAGGGCTCAAATAATGCATTCTCTTGGAGTTACGAGCCTGGAAAAAAGTTTTAATGGGAAACCTGTTGTATCGGACATAACGTTAAATATCAGTTCCGGCGAAATTGTGGGATTGCTCGGACCTAACGGAGCTGGCAAGACAACTACATTCCACATGATGCTGGGCCTTATACACGCTGATTCCGGCACAATCTATCTTGACGGTGAAAATCTTAACGGTTCTCCCATGTATAAAAGGGCACGGAAAGGCATTGGTTATTTGCCCCAGGAGGCTTCCATCTTCAGAAAACTGAAAGTCGAGGATAATATCAGAGCTATACTTGAAGCCTCAGACCTTGGTAATAATGCCATAAATGAAAAGTTAGAGGAAATCATGCAAGAATTCAGCCTCAAGCATATAGCAAAAAGTTACGGTCATCATCTGTCAGGAGGAGAACGGCGCAAGGTAGAAATCGCAAGAGCGATAGCTGTTGATCCGATGTTCATGCTACTGGACGAACCTTTTGCAGGAATAGACCCGCTCGCTGTTAATGAACTCAAAAAAACGCTTAGACAGCTCACTGATAGGGGAATAGGGCTGATCATTACAGATCATAATGTGCGTGAAACATTATCTATTACAGACAGAGCATATATTATAAATAACGGACGTATTCTGGCACACGGAATACCGGCTGATCTCATTGCTAACGAACTTGTGAAAAAAAATTATCTTGGTGAAGGGTTTACATTATAATGGCACAGGAACAAAGGCTTGAACTCAGACTTTCGCAAAGGCTAATACTGACACCCCAGCTACAGCAATCGATCAAACTGCTGCAATTGCCCCTGCTCGAACTTTCCCAGGACATTAATCAGGAACTAATGAACAATCCGATGCTCGAAGAAGGTGCAGAAGGGGAATCCGAAATAAAAGACGACCATTCAGGGCCCTCCGGTGAAGAGCCTGTGCGTGAAAGTGGGGGGGACATCGAAACTCCTCTGGAAAAAATATTCGGCTTTACCTCTGATAGCTATTTTGAAGAAAGAGAAAGCGACGGCAGAGACTTTGGATATTTCAACGAAGACATTGAAGAAACAATATCACCTTTTGAGAGGAACAGAGACAGGACAAATTTGTATGATCACTTACTCTGGCAACTGAGACTTTCCTCAACAGAAGAAGATATCGGCAGGCCTGCAGAAATTATTATTAATAACCTCAACAGCGACGGTTACCTGAAGGCATCTATTGATGAGGTATCCCAACTTGCCGAAACAGATACTGGAACTGTAGAAACAGCTCTCAAGGTAGTCCAGAAACTGGATCCTTCAGGAGTAGGAGCCAGAAATCTCCAGGAATGTTTATTGTTACAGTTGCCTGCACTTGATCTAAGCGGGACTCTTGTGGAAAAACTCCTCACCGAAAATTTCTCTGAGCTTGAAGGAAAAAAGTACAATCAAATTGCCGTAAAATTAAAGACTTCAATAGATGATATTTTTGCAGCTGTCAAAATTATAGAAAAGCTCGAACCGCGACCCGGCAGAAATTACTCCAGCGACGAGCCTGTTCATATAATACCGGACGTTTATGTTGAAGAATCTGAAGGCAAATTTTTGATCACTTTAAACGATGAAGGTATTCCAAGGCTCCGGCTTTCAAATTACTACAGAAAACTTCTTGCTAACAAGAAGTCCCTCGGTCCAGAGGAAAAACAGTTTCTTGAAGATAAACTTCGTTCCGCTGTATGGCTGTTGAAAAGCCTTGATCAGAGGAACAAGACGATATACAAAGTTACAGACAGCATCTTAAAATTTCAGGAAGATTTTTTCAGAAAAGGAGCTCAGTACCTCAAGCCGCTTAATCTCAGAATTATCGCAGAAGATTTAGGCATGCATGAAAGCACTATCAGCAGAGTGACATCAAATAAATATTTACAGTGTCCCCAGGGGCTGCTGAACTTCAGATATTTTTTCAGCAATGCAGTTGCCACAGATCTCGGCAGTATGTCTTCTTCCACTGTAAAGAACATTATAAAGCAGATTATCGCCGGGGAAGATTCCAGTAAGCCGCTTAATGACCAGAAAATAGTTAATATTCTTAAGAGTAAAGGCATAAGTGTTGCGCGCAGAACCGCTGCGAAATACAGAGAAGAATTAAAGATTCCATCTCATTTAAAACGAAAGAAATGGTTTTGACATTCGTTAATTGTGATTCATTATATGGTATTGTTTAATCGTTATCCATTTAATGATATTTCCTGATAACTCTTACCAGATGCCGAATCACGATTTTTTCAAGGAGGGAGAAAAAGGATGAATATAATTATTAACTGCAGACATATGGATCTCACCAGGAATCTGAAGGATTATGCAGAAGAAAAAATAGGCAAATTCAATAAGTATCTTACTCAGATTACGGAAGCAACCGTTACTTTAAGCGTTGAGAAATACAGGCATAAAGCAGAAGTCCATTTAAACGTAACCGGGTCTATGTTACAGGCTGAAAGCATAACCGGGGAAATGTACTCTTCTATTGATGAGGTGGTGGAGAAATTGGCCAGACAGGTCAAGAAACACAAGGATAAAATCGTCTCTCAAAGAAAAAGCAGAAGCAAGTCAGAAGGCCCTTCTGAATCAATCGAAACTGCTCCCTCAATAATAAAAAACAAATCTTATGACATTAAGCCAATGAGCCTGGAAGAAGCCGCCATGCAGATGGATCTGTTAGATAAAACTTTCTTTATTTTTACAAATGCCTCCTCTGGAAATATTAACGTCTTATATAAAAGGAATGATGGAAATTTCGGACTCGTAGAACCGATAAAGTGACTATTCGGAAAAAAAATCAGCCCTTTACAATTATACTGACCGGGCTGTCAGGCTCCGGCAAGACTGTAGCGCTTAATGCCTTTGAAGACAGCGGTTTCTTTTGTGTAGACAATCTCCCATCAACCTTGATCCAGACATTTGTTAATTTAGGCAATAGATCGCCTTCAATATCAAAAGCGGCAATCGGAGTTGATATTAGAGAAAGGAAATTCTTAACTGATTTCGCTGATAATATCGCCTCATTGCGGAAAAAATACAAAATAGAAATAATATTCCTCGAGGCTTCTGAGGAAGTTCTTGTAAGAAGATTCAAAGAGACCAGGAGACCGCATCCTCTGGGATACAAAGACCTTTCAAGAGCCATTTCCCGGGAACTAAAACTTCTGTCACCTATTCGCCAGGAATCTGACAAAATTATTGATACTTCTGCTATGACTCCCCACAAACTTCGTAAGTTCATTACAGAGTCTTACTCAATGGCAAGATCGCAGGAAATGACTATAAACCTTGTATCTTTCGGTTATAAATATGGAATACCATTGGAAGCGGACCTTCTGTTTGATCTCCGGTTTCTCCCGAATCCATATTTTATACAAGAGCTCAAGGCATTCCCGGGTACATCACAGAAAGTTAAAAAATTCGTCCTTTCCCACAAAGACACCAAAGAATTCTTAAAAAAATTTAAACCCCTGCTGAATTATCTGATACCTCATTATAAGGAAGAGGGAAGAAGTTATCTAACGATAGGGATAGGATGCACAGGCGGAAAACACAGGTCTCCTGCGATAAGTGAAGAAATTCAAAAAATGCTAAAAAAACAGAAACTGGATGTTTCGGTCACCCATAGAGACCTGTAGTATCAGTCGTGATAACTATATTGCGATACATTCCTGAAATATGATCTACCTTGACAATAATGCCACTACACCATTGGCCCCTCAGGTTGCTAATGCAATGAGTAAATGTCTGAGGGAAAATTATGGCAATCCCTCAAGTTCACATGCGTTCGGAATCAGGGCTAAAAAAGCTGTAGAAAACGCGAGGGAACAGACAGCCGAACTTATTGGAGCAGCAGCAGATGACATTACTTTCACTTCAGGCGGTACAGAAGCAAACAATATGGCCATTATGGGTACTGCCCTAAGATTCAGGCAGGGACACATAATCTCTTCCTGCATTGAGCATCCCTCTGTTTTAAATCCATTGAACTATCTTGAAAACATAGGCTACAAAATAACCTATCTTCCTGTTGACAGATATGGTCAGGTAGATCCCTCAATGATAAAAAAATATCTTCTCAAAAATACAATTCTTATAACCATCATGCATTCAAACAATGAAACAGGGGCTATACAGCCTATTACGGCTATAGGCCGAATCGCAAAGGAAAGATCAATCATATTCCATTGTGACGCGGCACAGTCTCTTGGCAAGGTTTCTGTGAATGTTAAAAGAAATCACATAGATCTTTTAACTGTTGTTTCTCATAAATTTTACGGGCCAAAAGGAGTCGGGGCACTTTTCATTAAAGCAGGCACAGCGTTAAAGCCTATTCTGTATGGTGCATCTCATGAAAAAGGCCTGAGGCCTGGCACAGAAAACGTTGCGGGGATAGTCGGTCTCGGAAAGGCGGCAGAGTTAGCAAAAAAAGAATTGCCTGAAAGAGTTGCTGAAATGAAATATTTATCGAGAATATTGTTTAACGATTTATGTAAACATATACCTGACCTTAAATTGAACAGTCATTATTCAAAGCGCCTTCCCAACACATTAAACATATCATTTCCAAATGTGCAGGGGTCACTTCTACTGGATAAATTAAAAAATGATATTGCTGCATCCACCGGCTCCGCATGTCATGAAGGACAACATACTCCGTCACCTGTACTCAAAGCAATGGGCCTCAGCAATTCTGATGCCTTTTCAGCTATAAGGTTGAGTCTTGGAAGAACCACCACAAAAAATCAAATTAAAAAGGCAGTTAAGGTTATTGTAAAAGCATATAGGAGCATTCATACAAAAGCTTGATTTCTTGAATGTTAATGCTAATGTTCAGATCATAAATTCTATCGCAGAAGGGTGCAGGATTTTTTCAATTCACTTTCATTTACAGCTCCGTATACAGT
>CAYPIT010000027.1:0-16469 GCA_964410825.1 uncultured Nitrospiraceae bacterium | reverse complement strand
CTGCTGGATTGAGGGAAAGTCATGTGCATGATGTAACGGTGACAAGAGAGTCTCAGAATTACAGTATGGACTAAACAAGATAAAAAATTAAAAATTAAAAATAAAAAATTAAAAATAAAAATTTTGGGATAATACTGACTGCATTTAATAAACACTCCTTATTTTTTCATTTTGATTTTTTATTTTTACATTTTAATTTAATTCTATGAACTTCAAAGAAAAAATTCTGGTTCTTGATTTCGGTTCTCAGTATACCCAGCTTATTGCGAGGAGGGTGAGGGAAAACAGGGTATATTCCGAAATATTACCGTTTAATGTCTCTATCGATAAAATCAGGGCATTTGCGCCAAAGGGGATAATTCTTTCGGGCGGGCCTTCAAGAGTTAGCGCCAAAGGTGCTCCATTTCCGGACAGGGACATATTCAAGCTTGGCATTCCTGTTCTTGGAATATGTTATGGCATGCAGTTAATGGCTCAATGTCTTGGTGGTAGAGTGGGAAGGGCAGTCCGGAGAGAGTATGGAAGGGCGGAACTCATCATTGATGATAATACAGATTTATTTAAAGGAGTGGGCAAAAAATTCGAAATTCGAAATTCGAAATTCAAGATCAGGAATGTTGTCTGGATGAGCCACGGTGACAAGATCCAGAAATATCCCCAAGGCTTTAAGTCGATTGCACATACTGAGAACTCTCCAATAGCTGCTATGGCCGATAAAAGCAGGGGATTTTATGCCCTGCAGTTTCATCCTGAGGTGGTTCATACAGAACACGGCAATAAAATCCTGAAAAATTTTGTATTCAATATAGCTAAATGCAAACCAGCATGGACTATGAAATCCTTTGTCGAGACAACAAAGAAAGAAATTAGGGATCAGGTCGGCGAGGACAAGGTTGTCTGTGCGATCAGCGGTGGAGTTGATTCTGCTGTTACTGCAGTGCTGATGCACAAGGCGATAAAGAAACAGCTCACATGCATATTTGTTGACAACGGAGTATTGAGAAAAGGAGAAGCTAAAAAAGTTGAAAGTACTTTAAAAAGGTATTTTCATATGAGCATTATCTGTGTAGATGCGTCAAAAAGGTTCTTAACGAAACTGAAAGGTGTTACGGATCCTGAAAGGAAGAGGAAGATAATCGGTAACGAATTTATCAGGGTGTTTGAAGAAGAGGCAAAGAAAATCAGGGGAGCCAGATATCTGGCACAGGGTACATTGTATCCTGATGTTATAGAAAGCACTTCTTTTAAAGGACCGTCAGCTACTATAAAGAGCCACCATAACGTTGGCGGACTTTTGAAGGATATGAAGCTTAAGCTTATCGAGCCGCTGAGGGAGCTGTTTAAAGATGAAGTAAGAGTGCTCGGTAGAGAGATGGGAATGCCTGAGGAGGTAATCTCCCGTCACCCGTTTCCCGGTCCCGGCCTTGCAATAAGAATTATTGATAAAGTGACACCGCAGCGGGCCGAAATTCTTCGGAAAGCGGATTCTATAGTTCTTGAAGAGATAAAAAAAACAGGGCTTTATAATGAGATATGGCAGGCGTTTGCTGTGCTATTACCGATTAAGACCGTTGGCGTAATGGGTGATGAGAGGACATATGAAAATGTTATAGCTCTAAGGGCAGTCAAGAGCGTTGACGGGATGACTGCTGACTGGGCAAGGATTCCTTATGATGTCCTCGGAATTATTTCTAACAGGATAATAAATGAAGTAAAGGGTGTTAACCGGGTAGTGTTTGATATAAGTTCAAAACCCCCGAGTACTATTGAATGGGAATAGTCACACACCTACGAGGTGTGTAAGGGGTGAAGAAAAATTTCATAAAAACTTCATAGTTATTGTTTATTAATTTATTGACTAGTAAGGACAATTTAGGATAATCTCAAAGCAAAGGAGGGAATTATGAAGAGAATTATTTCATTAATAGCAATTATGGCATTGGTTGTTTTTACACTAAGCTGTACTCAGTATCATGCAAGAGGAGCGGGTGTTGGGGGTGCTGTCGGAGGTGTTGCGGGTGCAATGCTTGATAAGAAAAATGCTTGGCGAGGAGGAGTTATAGGGGCAGTTCTCGGTGCTATTGCAGGAGCGTCAATCACAGATATCTCGATGCAGGCCTCAAGGGATGCGATAAGGGAAAACAGGCCGGTTGAATACAGAACTTCAGACGGCAGAGGAGTATACAGGGCCGATCCAATCGATTATGATGCCCAGACAAATTGTCATAAGGTTCAGGAGAGAGTCTGGGAGGACGAACAACTTGTCAAAAATGAAGTCAAGGAAATTTGCGAAGGGGAAAAAACAGAGCAGAGATATTAACTGCACTGTAATATAGATCAATCAGGGACACATCCCTTTACCGGATGTGTCCCTTTTTTTCGATGTAAAGGGATGTGTCCCTAGTTCCCCCTTTTTTTTTCATTGTGATAATATTACTATCTCTGTAAATGTTAGAATATTTAAAGTTTGTGTATAAACTGTTGCTTGAATAATCTGTCATTGTCCGGCTTGACCGGACAATTCAGAAGTCTTTGAAAACACTGGATTCCCCGATCAAGCCGGACAATGACAAAACTGACTTTATACTCAGACTCTATTTTACTGTTATGCGATTATGGAAGAACGGATTCAAAAGATATTGTCAAAATGCGGTATCGCTTCAAGAAGAAAGGCCGAAGAAATGATTCTTGAAGGACTGGTTACTGTCAATGGTGCCGTTGCTGCATTGGGAATGAAGGCAGACCTTGCAAGGGATCATATTAAGGTCATGGGTAAACTGATAAACCGTGTTGAATCAAAGGCTTATCTCTTATTTAACAAGCCTGTAAAATGTTTAACCGCCATGTATGACTCTGAAGGAAGGACTACGGTGAAGGACTTTTTAAAGCGGGTAAAGGTAAACGTTTTCCCTGTCGGGAGGCTTGACTACAATTCAGAGGGGTTGCTTATTTTGACGAATGATGGTGAACTGGCAAACAGGATATTACAGCCTAAAAATAAAATTCCAAAGACATATCTGGTGAAAATTGACGGTTTCCTTAATGATCGCGATAAACAGAAACTTGAGCGAGGAGTCAGGCTTGAAGATGGCTTAACAGCTCCTGCAAAGGTTAAACATGTAAGAAAGGCAAAGGCAAATTCATGGATAGAGATCACAATATCTGAAGGCAAAAAGAGGCAGATCAGGAGAATGCTTGATAAGGTCAGGCATCCTGTTTCCAAATTGATCAGAACAAGGATCAATGGATTATCACTGGGTAATCTGAAGCCAGGATCAATTCGTCATCTTAATCAGGCAGAGGTGAAAAAGCTCAGGAAAGAAGTTTCTGAATGAATAACAAAGGCTATCTAAACTATGAGAACACATTTATGCGGTAAAGTAACCGAAACTGATATAGGGTCCAAGATAAAAATCGTCGGGTGGACAAACAAATGGCGCGACCATGGCGGTGTTGTGTTTATTGACCTTAGGGACAGAAGCGGGGTTGTACAGGTCGTTTTCAGTCCTGAAGTTGATGTAGAAATTCATAAGGCGGCGCATAAAATACGTAATGAATTTGTCCTGCAGGTTGATGGGGAAGTAAGAAACAGACCTGAGGGTACTGTAAATGAGTCTATCCCTACCGGACAGGTTGAAGTGGTTGTCAGTGCATTCAGAGTACTGAATGAATGCAAGCCACTTCCCTTTATGGTTGATGATGATACAGATGCTTCGGAGTCATTAAGGCACAGGTACAGGTACCTGGACCTTAGGAGGCCGATAATTCAGAAAAATATAATTATCAGACATAAGGCTGTCAAGGCTTTTCGCGATTACCTTGATTCACAGGGGTTTATGGATATCGAAACACCTGTGCTTACAAAGAGTACTCCTGAAGGGGCAAGAGACTATCTTGTGCCGAGCAGGACCAATCCCGGGCACTTCTTTGCGCTTCCCCAGTCACCGCAGATCTTTAAGCAGATATTGATGGTCTCAGGATTGGAGAGGTATTATCAGATAGTAAAATGCTTCAGGGATGAAGACCTTCGCGCTGACCGCCAGCCGGAATTCACGCAGGTTGATATAGAGATGTCTTTTGTTAAAAAAGAGGATGTAATCGAAATTGTTGAGGAAATGATAAGGAAGGTCTTTAAAGAAACGATAAATGTTAAGCTTACCGAGCCTTTCCAGAGACTTTCATATAATGAAGCCATGGACAGGTTTGGAAGCGACAAGCCTGACCTGAGATTCAGCCTTGAACTAAAAGATGTAAGTGATATAGTAAAGGATTCCAAGTTCAGGGTGTTCCTTGACGCCCTGGCAAAAGGCGGCATGGTTAAAGGTATAAATGGTAAAGGGCTTGCAGGCTATTCCAGAAAGGAACTGGATGATCTTACCAAAGAAGTGCAGGGCTACGGTGCAAAGGGACTTGCCTGGATGAAGGTTAAAGATAAGATCGAATCACCAATCGCCAAGTTCTTCTCAGAAGATGCTTTAACGGCTCTTACTGACAGACTTGACGCTCAGGATGGAGATTTGATGCTTTTTGTTGCTGACAGAAAAGACATTGCCAATGATTGCCTTGCAAGACTCAGGAATGAACTGGCCAAAAGGCTGGATTTAATTAAAAACGGTGTTTACAAGCTTGTATGGATAACAGACTTCCCGCTTTTTGAATATAATGAAGATGATAAAAAATATGAGGCGATGCACCATCCGTTTACATCACCAGTGGAAGAAGATATGGACACGTTTTTTTCTGTTAATACTTCTCAACTTCCGGACTTCTCAACTTCCAAACTTTCCTCATTACGGGCTCAGTCGTATGACATCGTATTGAACGGCTTCGAGATCGGCGGTGGAAGCATCCGTATCCATAGAAAAGAAGTTCAGGACAAGATGTTTCAACTTCTGAATATCTCTCAAGACGAGGCTTGCGAAAAATTCGGGTTCTTTCTTGAAGCGCTGGAATACGGCGCTCCCCCTCATGGAGGTATAGCCCTCGGTCTGGATCGTTTTGTCATGATACTTGCCGGAGCGTCATCAATTAGAGATGTCATAGCCTTTCCAAAAACCCAGAAAGCGGTCTGTCCCCTTAGCAATGCACCTTCCAGTGTCGATGAAAAGCAACTTAAGGATCTGAGTATTAAGTTGGATATCGTTGAGTAGACTTACACACCTATGAGGTGTTGTACACCTCGTAGGTGTGTCCTTGCTTTACACTGTGTCATGACACATGTTTGTGACAACTGAACATGTGTAAAGTTCCAGTAATATCTGGCTTCCTTTCCTTTCATTTCCTGGTTAATCTTACGGCAACCTTCTGTTTTATAAGTCAATCACTCAGGATAAAAACAAAAAATATTTAATGGCATATTTATTGCCTAATACTAATTATGAAAATTTCAACAGAGACGACTACGTTTCAAAGAAAAACTGCAAGAGAACTGTGTCCTATTCTTAAAAACCCTTTTGAAGATTGTTATTGCAATAAACTGAGCAGCCAGGATATAGAGAGGGCAGTTTATTTATGCAGTTTAAATTTTAGAATGTGCGACATTTTTAAAGTCAAGAATGTCGATTAAACAAGGTGTTTTAAAGATGAGAAGCGTTTTTCTTGTAATTATATTATCAATATTATTTTTTCATGTTTCATCATCATATGCTGGTTCGCGGGAAAACAGAGAATCTTGGGACGCAACGTATAACCCAAAATCATCTTTTTGGACATACGAGCAGGTGCTTTCTTCAGCCAGAACGGCTGCATCTCATTTTTTTCATGAATTTAAAGATAATAAGGGATATCGGGATTTGATGAATAATCGCATGAAAGACAAAGGTAAAAAATCTGAATCATTAGATTTCGTGGAATCACGAATATGGAAGAAGTTAAGTAAAAAACGCGCTCATGACTGGGATAATTTTCATATTAAGAGAAACAAACATTATTATGATGATGATAGCGATGCCTTTGATGATAGTGATAGCTTTTCTGATAGTGATGGCAGTGATAGCGATTTTGGAGGTTCATCTCCGCCGGTTGTCCCGGAACCGGCAAGCTCTCTTCTGTTTCTGTCCGGGGGTTCTATTTTTATTTATAGGCGTTATTTAAAAAGAACAAAGAAAGCGGGCATCACCTAAAATGCCGCTGTTTTTTGACCAGGCCCATTAGTATTTACACATTTCTTTGCATTCCCTTACAAATCAGGGCTTCATAATTATAATTGATACAAATCTCCCCTTGCTCCCCTTTACTCTATGAGTCGTAATAAAGGGGGTTATAAGGATAATGAATCCAAAGGATCTCATTGAACAGCTAAATAATCATATAAGTTTCTGAGGAGAAAAATAAGGATTGCTGGCGGTAACTATCTGTATTATAAGATAATTATTGAAAGTTCAATTTCAAATAAGTAAAAATTATAAATTAATTTAAATTTTTATATTGACTCATTCTGATTTCTTTAATATTATATCTCTTCATAGTCTTTCTTCTTATTTAATTAATATTTTTTTATAGATTAATTTTAATAATACCTCTTTTTCTGCATTCTTGCTGTAGTTCTGTCATTAATGGACAGGGAGAAGTACATTTAAATAATGAAAAGGAGACTTGTATGAAACTGGTGTTGTTAGGTGCACCTGGAGCTGGAAAAGGAACACAGGCAAAGAAACTGATAGAGAAATACAGCATTCCTCAAATATCCACAGGGGACATTCTCAGAAAATCCGTAGCAGACGGCACAGCCCTGGGAGTAGAAGCAAAATCTTATATGGATAAAGGGGAACTTGTTCCTGATTCTGTTGTAATAGGTCTTGTAAAAGAGAGACTTGCACAGGATGACTGCAAAAAAGGATATATTCTGGATGGATTTCCGAGAAACACATCACAGGCCGAAACCCTTGACAATGTTCTGGCTGAAATGAGCCATCCCCTTGATGTTGCGTTAAGCGTGGATGTTGACAAAGATGACTTGATGAAGAGACTTACCGGAAGACGTACATGCAAGGGCTGTCAGCAGATGTATAATGTTCATTTTTCAACACCTGATAAGGATGGCATCTGTGATAAGTGCGGAGGAGAGTTATACCAGCGGGATGATGACCAGGAAGAGACTATAAAAAACAGGTTAGACGTTTATGAGCAATCCACCGCACCTCTTATTGACTATTACGGACGAAAGGGAATTCTTAAATCAGTTCAGGGTGTAGGTAATATTGATGAGATATTTAATAAAATAGTTTCGATTTTAGAGCATTAGAACTATCAAGTATGTTTGATAAATATTTTACAAGGAGGAAGAAATGTCATTAGTAAATCCACATGGAAAAGAAAAAAAGCTTAAACCCCTTTTAGTTGAGAGCGATAAGCTTGCAGCAGCAAAAGAGAAAGCAAAATCACTTAATCAGGTAAAGCTTTCGTCAAGGGAAACTGGTGACCTCATAATGCTTGGAATCGGGGGTTTTACACCACTTGAGGGTTTTATGGGATCTGCTGACTGGAAAGGCGTCTGTGATAACTACACAATGGCGGACGGAACTTTCTGGCCTATCCCGATTACGTTGTCAACAACTAAAGAACAGGCTGACAGCATAAAGGATGATGAGGAAGTAGCACTCGTTGAAGAAGAGAGCGGCGAGTTAATGGGGATAATGACCGTTAAGGAAAAATACACTATAGATAAAGCATACGAGTGCGAGAAGGTGTTCAGGACAACCGACACAGAGCATCCGGGTGTTGCAAAAGTCATGGAGCAGGAAGACGTGAATCTTGCCGGGCCTGTAAAGGTCATCAGTCAGGGATCATTTCCTACGGAATATAAGGGAATCTATATGACTCCTGAGGAGAGCAGAAAGCTTTTTGAAGACAAAGGCTGGTCAACTGTAGCTGCTTTTCAGACACGTAACCCTATGCATCGTTCACATGAGTTCCTGGCAAAAATAGCTATTGATATATGTGATGGCGTTTACATTCATATGCTTCTCGGAAAGCTCAAGGCAGGGGACATTCCTGCGGATGTAAGGCAGAATGCAATTGATACACTTATAGAGAATTATTTCGTAAAAGATACTGTGGCGGTCGGAGGTTATCCACTTGACATGAGATATGCGGGACCGAGAGAAGCGCTGCTGCATGCTGTTTTCAGACAGAATTTTGGCTGCAGTCATCTTATCGTTGGCCGTGACCATGCCGGCGTAGGCGACTATTATGGTCCGTTTGATGCTCACCATATTTTTGATGAAATACCCAAAGGAGCCCTTGAAACACAGCCTTTAAAAATAGACTGGACCTTCTGGTGTGATAAATGTGACGGAATGGCTTCAATGAAGACATGCCCTCACGGGAAAGAGGACAGGCTTATTTTAAGTGGCACAAAACTGAGAAAGATGCTCTCAGAAGGGGAGGATGTATCTACCAAGTTCAGCAGGGCAGAAGTGCTTACTATTCTCAGGGAATACTATCAGGGCCTCACTGAAAAAGTTGAAATAAAGATGCATAAGCATGCAGAAGGATAAATACAAAATGCTGTCTTCTGCAGACGGTATTCTTGTTGCTGGAAGGAGGTGTGTGTTTTTAAGAAGCTTTAATCTTCACAACTTAATTAATTTTATTGGAAATGGCTTAATTTAAGCCAAAAAACCCAATTATTATTTGGAAAGGAGGAAGTAAAATGCCAAGTTTTGTAATCGCGGAAAAATGTGACGGTTGTAAGGCACAGGACAAGACTGCATGTCAGTATATCTGCCCTAATGACCTTATGGCTCTGGACAGAGATCTCATGAAGGCCTACAATCAGGAGCCTGAGCAGTGCTGGGAGTGTTACAACTGTGTAAAGATCTGCCCGCAGCAGGCGATTGAGGTGAGGGGGTATGCCGACTATGTGCCTCTCGGCGCAAGCGTAATCCCTTTAAGGGGCACAGATTCAATTATGTGGACGGTTAAGTTCAGAAACGGTGTGCTTAAACGATTTAAATTCCCTATAAGGACAACCGCTGAAGACTCAATTGATCTATATGGAGGCAAACCGGAGCCTGATTATTCAAAGATAAAACAGCCCGGTTATTTCAATTATGAGGCAAGAAAGGAATAGGAGGTGAACTAAAATGGAAAAAGAGAGTTGCACATTTTCATATTGTGAAAAGCCCGAAGTTATTGAAGTTGACACTGACCTTTTGCTTATCGGAGGCGGTATGGCATGCTGCGGCGCTGCTTATGAAGCTGCTGTATGGGCAAACCCCAAAAAACTCAAAATCACAATGGTTGACAAGGCCGCTACAGACAGGAGCGGTTCTGTTGCAATGGGTCTTTCCGCCATTAACACCTATATGGGTGAGAACAAGGTTGAAGATTATGTGAGATACGTCAGGAACGACCTTATGGGCATTACGAGGGAAGACCTTGTTTTTGACCTCGGGAGACATGTCGACGACAGTGTCATGCTTTTTGAGGAATGGGGACTCCCTATCTGGAAGAAGGGTGATGACGGATTCTCGCTTGACGGCAATCAGGCAAAGGATGCAGGTAAGGTATCATTAAGAGAAGGCGGCACCCCTGTCAGGTCCGGTAAATGGCAAATCATGATCAACGGTGAGTCCTACAAGGCCATCGTGGCAGAGGCCGCAAAGAAGGCCCTTGAGACAAACAGGCAGGCAACCGGTGTTGAACAGAACCATTATGAGAGGGTTTTCATCACAAGGATGCTTACTGATGCCAACGATTCAAACAAGATCGCAGGCGCTATCGGATTCAGCGTGAGGGAAAACAAGGTCTATGTCTTTAAGGCAAAGGCAGTTCTCTGTGCACCGGGCGGAGCTGTTAATGTATTCAGACCGCGTTCCATCGGTGAAGGAATGGGCAGGACATGGTTCTCGGTATGGAACGCCGGTTCCGGTTATGCAATGGGAGCGCAGGTTGGAGCGGAGCTTACCCTGATGGAAAACAGGTTCGTACCGGCCCGTTTTAAAGACGGCTACGGTCCGGTTGGCGCATGGTTCCTCTTCTTTAAGGCGAAGGCGACAAATAGTCTCGGAGAAGACTACTGTGCAAATGAGGAAAAACTTGCTGAAGCCAGGGAAAAGTATGGCAAGTATGTTGATGTTATGGGCACTACAATCAGGAACCACCTGATGATGGAAGACATGAAGAAGGGCAATGGTCCAATAATGATGCAGACCGCCGATGCAATGGCTGCCATCGGAAAGAACTTCAAGGAGAAACTCGGCGACAAAGAAGGCAAGAAGAAGCTCAAGCACCTTGAAGCCGAGGCATGGGAAGACTTCCTTGATATGACCATTGGACAGGTAGGTATGTGGGCAGCATGTAATATCGAGCCTGACAAGGTCCCGTCCGAGATTATTCCTTCAGAGCCTTATCTGCTCGGTTCACACGCAGGGTGCGCAGGTTTCTGGACAAGCGGCCCGGGCGACATTGAAGGAACTCCCGCTGAATGGTCATGGGGTTACAACAGGATGAGCACAGTCAACGGCCTTTTTATGGCAGGCGACACATGCGGCGCATCCGGCCACAAGTTCTCTTCAGGCTCACATGCTGAAGGAAGGATTGTCGGAAAGTCGGCAGTTGCATATATTCTTGACAACGCAGATTTCAATCCGTCACTTAAGGAAAGTGTGGATGATCTCGTTGCAGAGATATATCTGCCTTTTGAGATTTACGAAAAGCACAAAACATACACGACGCAAGCGGGTATAAATCCCAATTACATCAAGCCGGACATGTTCCAGAAGAGACTCATGAAGGTAATGGATGAGTATGTGGCGGGTTGTGGAACACAGTTCACTACGAGCGCAACACTCCTTGCAGAGGGACTTAAGAAACTTGATTTCCTTAAAGAGGATGCATCCAAGCTTGCAGCTTCTGATCTTCATGAACTCTTGAGGTGCTGGGAGAACTATCACAGACTATGGACTGCTGAAATACATGCACGGCACATAATGTTCAGGGAAGAGACCAGATATCCGGGTTACTACTACAGAGCTGATAAAGATTTCATCGATGATGAAAACTGGAAATGCTTCACGAACTCCAGGTTTGATTCTGCAACGAGTGAATGGTCATTCATGAAGAAAGACTATACGCAGATTGTCAGCTAATTTAAGTTGATCCATAAGATATTATTCTCCGGGTGCCAGTAGCGGCGCCCGGAGAGTTACTTAAGTTATTAAGTAATTAAAATTTCTGATGATTTCCCGTACAGAAAACTGTTGTCAAAATTTAGAGAATTGTAGTAAGGTAATACGCTTTCTCACGCTTAATAACTTAAGTAACTCTGTTGAAATGGAGGAATAGAATGTCAGAACACGAAACTAATGTACTAATTATAGGCGGCGGCATTAGCGGTCTTACCACTGCGGTAGAGACGGCCGAGGCGGGATATTCTGCTACGATATTGGAGAATACGCCTTACCTTGGAGGCAGGGTTGGCAGAATGAATAAGTATTTTCCAAAGCTCTGCCCCCCGGCATGTGGACTTGAAATTAATTACCGAAGGATCAAGTTCAACCCTGATGTCTCTTATTATACCCTTGCAAATGTGGAAAATATTTCGGGTCAGCCCGGCAGTTATGAGGTGACTGTGAAATTAAACCCGCGTTATATCAATGACAAATGTACAGCATGTAATGCCTGTACAGAGGCATGTCCGGTTGAAGTCCCCAATGATTTTAATGCAGGCCTTGACAAGAGAAAGGCTGCCTATATTCCTAACGAGCAGGCATTCCCGGTCCAATATGTAATAGATGAAGCAGCCTGTAAAAAAGGGGATTGTAAAAAGTGTGAAGAAGCATGCAAGTATGATGCAATTGACCTGAACATGCAGACTGAAACATTAAAGATAAAAGCCGGCTCAATCGTACTTGCAACCGGATGGAAACCGTATGACGCCAAAAAAATAGACAATCTTGGATTCGGAACAAACCCGAATATTATTACAAATGTAATTATGGAAAGGCTGGCTTCAGGCAACGGTCCGACGCAAGGCAAAATAACAAGGCCGTCTGACGGCAAAGAGGCGAAGAGGGTCGCTTTTGTACAGTGCGCGGGATCGCGTGATGAAAACCATCTGGCCTTTTGTTCTGCTGTTTGCTGTCTGGCTTCACTTAAACAGGCCACATATGTAAGGGAACAGTATCCTGATTCTGAAGTACATATATTCTATATAGATATCAGAACCCCGGGGACTTCATATGAGAGGTTTTTAAATAAGGTAAAAGAAGATGAAAAAGTCAAACTGATAAAAGGTAAAGTTGCAAAGGTATATGAGGATGCTTCATCAGGGGATATTATTGTTGAAGCTGAGGATATTCTGGCTGGCAAAAAGATAAAAGTGCCGGTTGATTTGTGCGTGCTTGCAACAGGTATGCAGCCGATGATATCAGATTTAAAGCTGCCGTCTGACATTAAAATTAATGAAAATGGTTTTGCAGTAATTGGTAAAGACCAGAAAGGCATTTATGCTGTTGGCTGTGCCAAAGACCCCGTTGATGTAGCAAAATCAGTTCAGGGAGCAACAGGGGCTGCTCTTAAAGCTATTCAGACCGTAGGAGGGAAATCCTGATGGAAAAGAAAGTCGGAGTTTATATTTGTAAAGGCTGTGGAATAGCGGATGCAGTTGAAATAGAAAAACTTGAAGAAGTAGCAACAAAAGAAATGAAGTCGCCTGTATGTAAAACTCATGATGTGCTTTGCAGTTCTGAAGGACTGGATGTCATTAAGAGTGATATTAGCGGTGAGGGTGTTAACACCGTGGTTGTTGTTGCCTGTTCACCTCGTGTTAAGTACAGGGAATTTAACTTTCCCGGAAGTGTAGTTGAAAGGGCGAACATAAGAGAATTTGTTGCATGGACACAGGAGCCAATGACAGAAGATACACAGGCACTGGCTGAAGACTATATCAGGCTTGGTGTTACTAAAGCTGCCACCGCGGATCTTCCTGAACCATTCTTACTGGATGAGCTGGATAAATCCGTACTTGTGATTGGCGGGGGAATATCAGGTATGACATCGGCCCTTGGTGTAGCTGACGCTGGTTATAATGTCTATCTTGTTGAGAAGCAGGGCGAACTGGGCGGATGGGCCAGGAAGATGCACAAACAGCTTCCTCAGAGCTATCCATTCGAATCGCTGGAGACTAACACAATAGCTGATACTATCAACAAGGTATCATCCCATTCAAAAATCAAGGTTTATACTTCCTCAGAGATAGAAAAAATAGCCGGCGTACCCGGCATGTATGATGTATCTATTAAGACTAACGGCAGTTCAGAGCAGGTTAAGGCAGGCTCGGTGATCATGGCAGCAGGCTGGAAGCAATATGATCCGAACAAGCTTGATCATCTTGGATATGGCAAGCCAAATGTGATCACCAATGTTCAGATGGAGGAGATGGCTTCAGGCGGAAATATAACCCGGCCATCAGATAATAAGGAAGCCAGGAGAGTGGCGTTTATACAGTGTGCCGGTTCAAGAGATGCAAACCACCTGCCGTACTGTTCATCTTACTGCTGTCTGACATCCTTAAAACAGGCTGCATACATTAGAGAAAAGAATCCGAATGCAATGGCCTACATAATTTATAAGGATATGCGCACTCCGGGTCAATACGAACTGTTCTACAAAAAAATGCAGGATGATCCCGGTGTGATGCTTACAAAAGGCGAAATTGTATCGGTTGAGGAGGGATCAAACGGTAATCTTGAAATTGCTATCAAGAATTCTTTGCTTGGTGAGAGCATTAAGCTGGAAGCTGATATGGTGGTTCTTGCCACCGGCATGGTTCCTAATACAAAAATAGAGCCTGATGTATTGGCGGAATGGAAAAAGAAATTTGATGAAGAGCTTGCAGCTTCTGGTGGTAAACCTGACCCTAAGGCGCCCTTGGAGCCGCACAGGGTTCCTAACATACTTAACCTTGATTACAGGCAGGGCCCTGAAATCCCTGGAATTGATGAAGCATATGGATTTGCTGATTCAAACTACATCTGTTTTCAGTATGAAACACGGCGGACCGGTATATACACAGCCGGTAGTATCAGGCAGCCTATGTATATGCTCGGGAGCATCGAAGATGCGATGGGTGCCGGCCTGAAGGCGATACAGTGTATAGAATCTACAGCAGCAGGACGTTCTGTTCATCCGAGAGCATGGGACCAGACTTATCCAGAGGTCAATTTACAGAAGTGCACATCATGCAAGAGATGCACAGAGGAATGTCCGTTTGGTGCTATCGAAGAGGATGAAAAGGGTACGCCTTTTCATAAGATGTCGCGCTGCCGCAGGTGCGGTACTTGTTTAGGGTCATGTCCTGAAAGAGTCATTAACTTTAAAGATTTTAGCATACATATGATTTCATCGATGTTTAAATCATTGGATGTGCCGGAAGAAGGCCTGAGACTTATAGGACTTGTTTGTGAAAATGATGCCTATCCTGCTCTTGATGCAGCCGCAATGCACCGTTCCAAATTTCCTTCATCGATAAGGTTCGTTCCTGTCAGATGTCTCGGCAACCTTAATCTTGCATGGATTGCGGATGCACTCTCTCGAGGTGTTGATGGAATGGTGTTACTTGGATGTAAATTTGGAGAAAATTACCAATGTCATTTTGTTAGGGGTAGTGAGCTGGCGGATGAAAGGCTTGGAAAACTTCAGGAGACGCTTGGTAGACTGATGCTTGAACCTGAGAGGGTAAAACTGGTTCAGCTTTCGATTCAGGAATATGACAAGCTTCCTGAGATTCTGAATGATTATGTGGAAGAGTTAGAAGAAATGGAGCCTAATCCGTTTAAAGAATTCTGATTTAGCATATAAGCGCGGAAGTGCGTAAGCACGGAAGAAAAAATTACATCCTTTTTTGCTTCCTGACTTTCGAGCTTCCAAACTTTCGAACTTATAATATGGAGGAATAAATGGCTGATGCAACAGTAGTAAAACCGGATCTGAATTTTGTAAATGGTGTCATTGCAGCAGGAGGTGACTCACTTAAGAAATGCTATCAGTGCGCAACATGTTCTGTTGTCTGTAATGTAACGCCTGATGAAACCCCTTTTCCAAGAAAGGAAATGGTATGGGCGCAATGGGGGCTGAAAGAAAAATTTAAAGGCAATCCTGATGTCTGGCTTTGCCATCAGTGTAATGACTGCACTGCGTACTGTCCGAGGGGGGCAAAGCCCGGAGAGGTCCTGGGTGCAATCAGGAAGCAGACAATCCAGCAATACTCGGCTCCCGGTTTTATGGTGGATCTTGTCAATAAAAAGAGTTTTATGTTTTTACTGTTCCTGATACCGGCTATAATTCTTGGTCTTATTATTTCAGCGACAGGGAGCTGGTCTCCGGCGCCGGATCCTGAGAAAGGGATAGTGTTCTCAAATTTCATGCATATTCTCCCTATTCAGATTGCGTTCACACCGGCTCTGCTATTTGGTGTTGTGATTGGAGCACTGGGGCTTAAGAAGTTCTGGGCTGACATGAAGACAGCCAATGGTGTTTCATCAGGGGATTTAAAAGGAAGTGTAATCGACACCGTTAAAGGTATAATGACCCATGACAGGTTTAAGCAGTGCGATGTCAGCGGGGACAGGTACACATCTCATCTTCTGGTCATGTACAGTTTTATTTCCCTTGGCATTGCTACGGGTCTCGGGGTTGTTTATATCGACTTTCTTGGATTAGAATCACCTTTCAGCTTTGGATATGGAACCCCGATCAAAATATTCGGGAATTTAGGAGCTATCGCCATCATTGCAGGCATTATCCTTATGATTGTCAACAGGTTTAAGAATGCTGAAAAAGTTGGACTTGGAAGCTATTACGACTGGCTTTTAATAGGAACAATCGGCGTAGTAGGTGTTTCCGGATTTCTGGCGCAGCTTTTAAGAATAGCCGGTGTTGGATCACTGGCCTATCCAGTATATTTTATTCATCTTGTAGTTGTGTTTGCTCTTTTTGTATATCTGCCATATTCGAAACTTGCACACATATTTTACAGAGGCGCTGCCCTGGCTTTCCTGAAATATTCAGGAAGAGAATCAAAATCACAGGAACAATCGGGTGAAACTCAGTCCGGAGCTGAAGCAAAACAGGAATCAGCTCAGGAATAATATCAATTGAATTCATTTAAATTCAATCAAACTAAAGGGGGGTATGTGTAATGAGTAGTATCATCTTATTTGCTCTTATCTGCGGCGCAGCAGGCGTTATATACGCACTGATAACCGCAGGATGGATTACAAAGCAGGATGCTGGTAGTGATCGTATGCAGGACATCTCAAATGCGGTAAAAGAAGGTGCTCAGGCATTTCTTGCGCGTGAGTACAAGGCAGTTGCAATAGTAGCTGCAGTTTTGATCGTCCTTTTGTTCTTCTTAGGCAAATGGATTGCCGTCGGATTTATAATCGGAGTGGCCGGATCAGCGCTTGCAGGCTATATCGGGATGATGGTCTCGGTTCGTGCAAATGTCCGTACAGCACAGGCTG
>CAYPIT010000026.1:0-16839 GCA_964410825.1 uncultured Nitrospiraceae bacterium | reverse complement strand
CAGAATAATAAATATGAAAAAATAATATTGGAGCAATGCCCGCGATATGTCCGGGATGCTGCTGAAATAATTGAGGAGATATTATGAAAAAGCTCTCTCATATTGACAAAGATGGCAGGGCATCTATGGTTGATGTAACCGGAAAGACTACAACACATAGAGAAGCTGTTGCAACAGGCGCGATCTGTATGAAAAAGGAAACTCTCAAGCTGATTACTGACAACAGGATTTCGAAAGGCAATGTCCTTGAAACCGCCCGGCTTGCCGGCATTATGGCAGCAAAAAAGACATATATCCTCATCCCTCTGTGTCACCAGCTTAACCTCACAAATGTTTCAATAGACTTTAAAGCCGATAAGCGCAGGAATAAAGTTGACATCGAAGCAAAGGCAATATGTATCGGACAGACCGGCGTCGAGATGGAGGCGTTAACCGCGGTTTCTGTAGCAGCCCTTACTATTTATGATATGTGTAAAGCCGTGGATAAGGCGATGATCATATCTGATATTATGCTTCTGAAAAAAAGCGGCGGCAAAAGCGGAGAGTGGAAAAGAAAGTAGATAATGGCATTCCTTACTTGATGTGAAATGTGGGCGACCCCAATCTCCTTACAATCTCCTTAGAGTAATTCCCCGTTGCATCAGAATCTGACTTTTTACCACCCAAGAACGCAAGAACGGTGTCATTCTATTGAATAGTTACATTAACTGAATAAAAGTGCTAAGTTTTTTAGCACTTTTAGCCGATATGTAATAAAGGAGCATATCAGCCGAGAATTGCAATTTTACGCTAAATATTGGATGAGCCATTGAACAGACATAGCGATGCACAAGAAAAGGGCACAGTAAAGATATGGATTATTTCTGAAGGGGAATTATCTGATATCGACTTGAGCCGTATTTGTAAGGAGCCGGTTTCAGGGTCTGTTACAGAATATGAAATATCCGCTTTAGCACAGTATTTACTTAATCCAAATTCTATTTCGCTGGAAGAAAAAGTGACAGGCTGTAAAATTCACTATTACAAACCTCGTACAGGAAAGTTCAGAAATTCAGTAAGAAGAATTTTCACTGACAGCGACCCGGCTGATAATGCCGACTCATTAGTTGAAGAGTTGATTTCCGCATCAAAAATAGGCGCCACGGATTTTGAGGACAAGCACCTTAATCAGCATTTCATGAAAATCAGGGAACAGCTAAAGCCATACGATGCAATGCAGAAAAGACTCAACAGTCTGGACAGGGATAAAATAGAAAACATTACGGCCATATGCGAAGACATTGGTAAAGTTAACCACCAGCTTAACCTGCAGGGAAGCATTAATGAAAAGATAAATTTCATAATGAATTCTTTACAGAAAAAAGTGAAGGTTGCCTTTAACAGGACTTATCTTATGAGAGGACTCTTTGAAATGAGGGGGTTTCCTTTTACATCTTATGACCCTGAAAAGATTTATCGCCTTATAAAGTTTAACCAGGAAAACCAGGCAAAATACTGTGTCCTGAGTAAAGACTATAAGCTGATTTACTGGATCGAAGACAACGCGCTTGTTAATTATTTGCAACTCTTTGAACAATCTGTCAAAATCGACCCTCAACTGAGAGACGCCATAAATCTTTGCATTCAGGGTAAGGCTCAGCCGTTAAAGCTGTTTTTTTCTAAACAGCGCGAAAAGAGCTACTCCGAGAACCATCTCCCCAGACTTTACCGCGACATGTTCAGTAAGAACAATATGGATAAGAATAAAATAAAAAGCATCACCAACATATTGAATAACTTCCAGAGTATCGTATCTTTTAACTATGTGCCGATTTCAGGAGCAGGAAAAAGCAAGCTATATACAAACATTTCGGTAATGCACGACATTAAGGCACTGGAACCGATAAAGGCCACTATGCCAGAGGTCTACTCCAGGATCGACCAAAAGGCATGCATATCTGATGCTGGCAAGCTTTACCTGCTTGATTCCATGAGAGGGTATCAGAATGTCTGATACATTCAACAAAAACGACTACGATTGGATCAAGGAATTAACTCTCTACCCAAATGCTCTTGAAAATCATTTAAAAGACCTGACAGACACTTCAGGAGTCAATGTCCCTGATGATCCCATTGAATGTGTTATATTTCAGGACAAAGCTAAAAAAGCGATCAGAAAAATTGCGCAAAGCAGGGGACATCTGCTTATGGTCGGCAGACCCGGGACAGGGAAATCAATGCTGGCAGGGATGTTTAACCATATCATAGATAAATCGATGGGAGATTATATCCGGCCCAAAAACGCTATCATAGCTTATCCGGGCAAAGACACTAATCACGTCCGCTTTGCATATGAGAAACCTGATAAAATCAATAATTTTATTGCAAGCCTGAGACAGGAGATAGAAAATGCAAAAAACAGTGTTGAAGAGTTTTCTCTTGCCGATCAGATCGCCTCTGTTATAAAGGTCAAGAAGTTTCTCCTGGCATTAACTGTAGTGAGCATTATCACCGGTATTTTCTTTACACCGGCTTTTATTCTTACAGGTCTTGCAGGAATAGGGACAATTTTCATGTTCATGCAGGAAAACAATCATAAGGCACAAGAAAAGGTTCAGAGAGAAATGCATAGCAACAAATCTGTCTCTTTAAAACATGTATCAGATATGCTGCCGGAAGTTCTTTATGACCCGGGGAGAGACAGCAATCTTATGATAAATGTGTCTGAGCCAAATTCTAAAAATATGAAAGGCGGCTTCAGACATGATCCGTATCAATCCGGGGCCCTTCATACCCCTATTCACCAGAGAACCTTTCTCGGAGCTCATGCCAAAGCACCGATTATTTATATTGATGAGTTGAAGACCCTGATAAAGACCAGATATATGTCCAGTCTTCTCGAGATTATGCAGAACAAGAAATATATTTTAGAAGGAGGGAAAAATACAGGCAGCGGTGCGGCCGACAGGTCAGAGAATCACCTGCAGGCTGATAACATCATAATCGCATGCTGTAATCATGATACATTACGACACTTGCAGACTGACGGGGACGGTGCCTTCTTAAGCAGAATAGAGGACAAGGGAGAAATTATACATATGGAAAGTTCAGTCCCGGAAACTCCGGAAAACGTTAAGCAGGTTCCCCAGTATATTAAACAGGAGATTATTAATCTCCAGAAGGAATTTGATGATACATGGGGCGAGGTTATGAAAAAAGAAGGACATGCAGGTGTCAGAAGAAGAAGCGAGCAGATCTACGGGAAAATGCTCCCTATGGATTACAAACTCAAAGTGCGTGATTTTTCAAGAAGCGCTGTAGCAGAAATCGTCAAGGAACTTCGCTGCCGCAGCTCCGACGGCAGACTGAGCTGCATATTGCGTCCCATAAACGGGATCATCAAGACCGCTGAGCTGGATGCGATAATTGACAATTCAGATCTCGTGGAACCCGGCCATATCAAAAAAGCCCTGAAAGAGCACCTTAGCCTGGAGGGTGAAATCTCCAGGGATATAATTGAACACAGAAAAGACCTGAAAAAATACATCACCTCGATAACAGATTCTATAGGTTATGTTGTCGGCCTTGCAGTTATAAACTCACGGTCAAGCGGCCAGATGTTTGGTCTTCCACTTCCTATCCACTGCCAGATCAACACAGGGGGATCTGATGTGATTACTGCACCGGGCAGGCTTGGAGATATAGCAAAGGCTGCTGCGCAAAATGTCAGGGCTTCAATAAAGAACCTCCTGCGCAAGGTGGGCGCCCCTTATGTTGGGTATGAAATGCATATCGAATATATACAGGCACATGACGGAATTGAAGGAGACAGCGCCTCAATAGCAATGAACGTAGGCTTAATATCAGATTATATACAACAGCCTATTAACCAGAAATTTGGTATAACCGGTTCATTAACCGGCGAAATCATCCTTGCAGTGGGAGGAGTAACCGAAAAAATCAGGTCGATTATGGATACTGACCTTACAATGGCAGGGGCATGTATCCCCTGGCAGAACAAACATGATATAGAACCCCTGCTTGTGAACATGGATTTCGAATATATCCAGAAAGATGAGGTGCCGGGTATAAAGATTTACAGAAACGAAAACAAAAAAGATCCCTTTGACATTTATTTCTGCAAGACAAAATACAATGCATACAATATCCTTATGGGATTAAATAAAGAAGAAGTAGAAAACCGGATAACCGAAAGAAGCAAGAAAGACCTTGAATTCACGCGTAAGATAAAACGCAGATTCTCGGAAAACTGATTTTATAAATTAGAAGCCTCTACCCTGTTTCTTCCCCTTCTTTTCGCCTTCTGAAGGGCCTTATCTACTCTGTTTACCAGTTTGTCTATTGTGTCGTCAATTTTATATGCTGCTACGCCAACGCTTATAGTGGCTTTATTCACTACATTGAAACTGTGCTGCTCTACTATTTTTCTTATCTTATCAGCAAGCATTTTAGCTCCTTCAATATTGGTTTCCGGAGCTATAATCATAAACTCTTCTCCCCCAAACCTCGACAGTATATCAGCCTTTCTAACATTATCTTTTATCAGCACCGATATAGTAGTTAACACATAATCCCCTACATCGTTTCCATACTCATCATTTATTTTCTTGAGATGATCTATGTCAAACATTATCAGAGCAGGGTCTTTTCTTGACTGACCTTTTTTATATCTCTCTGACCGATGAATTTCTTTATCAAGGAAGGTCATAAACATCCTTCTGTTATAAACTTTAGTTAAAGAATCTATCTCCGCAAATTCCATTAATCGCATTTCAAAGCTTCTTTTCTTTAGAACACCAAGTCCGGTAATTACTCCGCCTATCACAAATAAAGTCAGTATAAGAACACGGAGTAATATGATATGCCTGTCATTTTCCTGAAAAAGATATCCTCCTACAAACATATCGATTAACCAGAAAAGCACAGCGATCACAACAGCTCCCACTGTCATTTGGGTCATGATAATTATTTTATTTGTTGTTTTTGCTCGAACTGTTTTCATGCCTCAAAGTACTTTCGCATCAGTTCCCTTGCCCGGCTTAAGGCTGACATCAAATCCTCTTCTTTCAAATTTTTCCCATCCTTTTCCCCCTCTTACGTAATCCAGCATTGCCCTTATTCTCCACCAAACAGTGAGCTGCCTGTATCCGAGATTTTCAAACATGGCAGCAATGACAAGAATTACAATTTCTTTTATGCCTTTGTAATAAATGAGCGATTTCCCTTCTGTGTCTGTTTCCGAAGTTTTTTCCGGCCATGCACTCATTACAACAGACAAAACAGACAGGAAAATACCATAAACTATAGAAACAACAGTAAACAGATATAAATACATTATATTCAGATTATCAAGTAAAAAAAGCATCGGCAGAGTTAGATATCCCAAAAACTCAACAGGCGCCCCGCACAGCTCAAAAAGAAAAAAATAGGGAAAGGCAAACAGACCGACACGGCCATAATTTTTATTAAAAAGCATTTTTCTGTGATATGTCATCGTTTCGATCAGACCCCTGTGCCATCTGTTTCTTTGCTTGGACAGAGAATTATAATCTTCCGGTGCCTCTGTCCAGGCAAGGGGATGGGGCACATAAGCAATTCTTTTGTTCAGCCCTTTTTCCTTAATATACCGCTGCATCCTTACTATTATCTCCATGTCTTCACACACGGTTTCAACTTTTTCTCCGGCATATTCGCACGCTACCTTTGAATCAATGAATTTTGTAAGATATCCTCCTGTTTTCATTACTATCTCTTTGCTGAAAATACCAAACACCCCCGAAATAATAAGAATTGATTTCAGCCTGGACAGAGCGGTTCTCCCCATTGTAAATGAACGAATATATTCAACTATCTGAAACCTTACGATCCATTTTTTTGATAACCTGGGCTCTATAACCTTTCCATCTTCAACGTGCGAACTGTTTACAACAGCGACCTGCCCTCCTATAGCCACTATGTCCTGATGATCGAGTATTGATCGAAATGCCTGAAGAAGCGCTGCTTCATCTATGACTGAATCTGCATCAATCGACACAAAGTAGGGACAGAACGATGCATTAATGCCGGCATTTAACGCATCAGCCTTGCCGCCGTTTTTCTTATCAATGAGAATAAACCTGCTGATATGTTTGGGGAGAGCAGCATGCGAACTGAAACATGCTCTGACACGTGCTGTTGATATCCGCTCGATGTAATCAATATCAACCCGTCTCATGTTAAACGCTTTTTTCAGGACTTCCAGTGTTTTGTCGCCTGATCCATCATTGATGATCACAATCTCGAGCCTGGGAAACTTCAGTTTAATCAGTGATTTTATGGATTCCACGATCGTCTTCTCTTCATTGTAAGCGGGCACAAGAATTGACAAAGGGGGAGTAAACGGAGATGTCATCGCTATATCAAATCCCTCATATCCTCTGCCAATAACACGGCGTCTTACATCAGAAAATGCTATCGTCAGATAAAACAGATTGATAGTATTAAACATAAGAAAGTAGGTAATGAAAAAATACTCGAGGAAGCTGTATAAATAGTTCAGGAAATACATATCATACAATGTTGGCTACTAGTTTGCTTGCTTCTTTTCTGATGTCGGGAGATGGATCTTTAAGCGCGATTTCGAAGATATCCTGATTGTTTTCAGCATTAACTATCGATAAAATCCGTAATGCATGTAACCGTCTTTCTTTATCTGAAGATTGTTTGAATATGTTAAACATTTCTTCCTTGCTGCAGAGTTCGTCAACAATTTTTATCGCTATTGTGTCCATTTTTTCATAATCTTCATAGGAATTGCCCGCAGCTAACAGGACCCCTCTTAGATAAGAGCGGAATTCAGGGTACTTAGACGCTTTTGCTCTAAGAATACTGATTGACTTGTTCATGTCTAATTTCGACAAACTAATAACAGCCCGCATTCTCACAAAATCATCAATGTCCTGCAGCGCGGTCTGAACAATCTGAAAAGTTCTTTCCCCTCCAGTGTTGGCAATGGCGTTCACAGTCGCCGCCCGCACACGTTCATTCGGGTCGTATATCAAGCCTTCCAGACGGTTGATTAGCTGTTTCTTTCTGAACTTACCTATCGCTCCTACTGCAGCTGCCCTGACTTCGGGATCATTATCATTCAGCAGGTTCATAAGAAATTTTATCGAACCTTTCTTTTGGCTTTTTCCCATAAGCCAAGCCATGCCGATCTTTCTCGTCTTTGTCTCAGGGACACTTCTGACCAGCTCAGTAACTTTTTCAGGGTCTCCTGACAAAAGTTCCGAAAGTGATGTGGTTACCGACTCCCTGAACTCCCTGTCAGTCGTATCCAGTACATTAAGCAGGGCTTCAAGGGCCTTGGGCTTTCTGTACTTACTGAGCATCCCTGCTGCTCTGTTTCTGACATTTGGAGCCGGATCAGCAAGTGTTGTTGAAAGGGCTGTTATCACTTCATCATCTCTCCCAATTGCAATCATAACCTCCATAGCCTCCATCCTGACGTCCGCAAAAGGGTCTTTCTTGATTATGCTGAGGATAGAGGTAAATAGATCCGGGGTGGCTATAATTTTAAGCATCTCAATAGCATTGATCCTTAAAACAGGGTCCAGAGATCCCTTTAACTTATTTACCATCTCATTTGCAAATTCCCTGTCATTTTTTGCCAGAAGAAGTCCAACCTCAAGGTTCCTTGATTTACGCGCCTTTATACTTATGTCATCAACTATAGATTGAAATCTTTTATCATCTGTTAACCTGCAAATTTCAATTCTCAGTTCTTTGATATTTTTTTTCGCGTAAAAATATTTCAGAAACATTGGGTCATGAAAAGATGCAAGACTGATAAAGGCGGCGGCAACTACCTTTGTAGAAGGATCATCAAACATAGAAATAATTAAAGGTTTAAACTGTTCGAAACCGGAAGCTCCTATTGCAAGGGCAAGGGCAAGTCGCACATTTTCATCAGGATCATTGGCAAGAACCTTCGCTTTTTCCAGAAAAGTATCTGCTGTATCGGGACCAACACATGCAAGGACTATTGTCCTCACAGACCTTGCGGGGTCAAAAAGGGCTTTTTCAAAAATTGACTCGCGCCCATGAAAACCAAATTTGGCCATTGCCTTAAAGGCATTCTCTCTCAGATATTCGTCTACACTTCCTGTAAATTCAAAAATAAATTGATAAGAAGCGTCATCTCTCACTATTGAAGCTATTTCAAGCAAGGTAGCAAGCGCACCTTTTGAAAGTTCATAGAAATTAAACAGTTTTTTTATAGACTCGAAATTGTCCGGTTTTATTTTCTCAATGTACTCCACGATCTGTTGTCGTAGAGCATCCGATCCGTGCGGCATTAGCTTAAGAATATCAACCATCACCTCTGTTTCCATTATTGCGGCAAAATACTTTATCGCTTCGATCCTTACGTCCTCAGATGATTCATTCAGTATCGCTAATATTTTTTCTCTCTCTGTTGTAATTCCAAGCTCTCTCATAACCCTGAGCGCCGTACTTCTTACTTTAAGTGCCGGGTCTAAAAGAAGCTTCTCTATTTTCTTCCAATGCTTTGTCACCTTAAGCATAGACAGGGCGCTAAGGGCTGACTCACGGGCAAGCGGATTAGGATCTTCCAGTATGATAGCTATGTCATCAGAAAACTCCCTGGCATCAAGTTTAGCAAGTGCTTCAACAGCTGACCTTCTGACCCAGTACTCACTGTCTTTCAGAGTCTCTATCAGAAGAGAGATTGATTCATCAGCTCCGATATTGCCAAGACTCTGTATGATTCTTGCCTTTAAGGTCCAGTCATTCGTTCTATTGAGTAATTCAACGAGAGGATCTGTCGCTTCTTTTGTTTTTGCTTCTCCAAGGAGTCTGACGATCCTCTTTTGCATATGTCCCTCCGCGGTTTCCAACCGCTCGCTTAGACTTTCAATAACTCCCGATTGAGCTATCAGAAAAAGAATCTTTCTTAACTCTGCCTTATAATTACCCTCCCCATATTCTTCAAGAATTCTCTCCACATAACCGATTCTTTCAAGGGCCAGCGCGGCACGCTTTCGCACTTCCATGTCTTCATCTTCAAGTGCGATAAGAAGAGAGGGTATTGATTGTTCCCCTAATTGCTCCAGTGCTTCAACAGCCCTCACCCTGACCCACCATTCAGGGTCTTTGAGGATATTGACCAGATAATGTATAACAGACGGATTTCCGATGCTGCCCAGTGCCTGAGATACCCGGGTTCTGACAAAAGGAATCGGTTCTGAAATGAGAAGCTCTGTTAACTTACCTATCGCCCTCCCATCTTTAATCTTGCCGAGAGCACCTGCAGCCTTGGCTCTTACTTCCGGACTCGCATCCAGCAATGATTCTGCAAGTGCCTCAACAGCATTCTTTGCCTGCAGCCATCCCAGAATCTCTGCAGACCATCCTCTTCTGCTTTCACTCTGAAAATTTCTCAACTCCTTCTTCAAATGATAGATTGATTCCTCTCCAATGTTGACAAGAATCTCACCTATGCGGGGAGGCAGCCATGTTTCCGGATACCCAAGGGCTTCGATCAGGACCGGAATGGCTCTCTTGTCTCTGATCCTTCCGAGAGCCCGGAGTGCGACTGACCGGACATCCTCATCCTCGTTATTTTCATCGCGGATAATCGACAAAAGTATTGGAACCGCCTTACCTGACCCTATTTGACCAAGCTTTTCACATGCAAATGCCCTTTTTTTCCAGGATTTGGAATTTGTTAAAGTATCAATATATTTCTTTGTAATACCGATTTTATCGTAGAGCTCCCGAATATGACTTTGTGAACCTGAACGCACTGCTGCCCTGTCTAATACCTGTTCGATTAAAACGATGTTGCCTAAACGACTTAGCTTTTTTGCAACATACCCGATCGAAATCTTATCTCTCGAAATACTGTTGAACAAGTCTTTGTGGCTTTCCATTATTTTACTTGCCCTTATCGCCTGGATAGACCCTACACGCCTTATAAATATAAGCGATAAGAAAAACATCAGAGTTACAGTGAAAATAACAGAAATGACTAACAACAGCAGATTTTTTTTCTCACCTGTTACATCCTTCATTGCGCTGTTGCCTTGAACCTGTATTCTTTCCATTACTGCAATGCTGTCTTGCTCATTCACAGACCGTTCTTGAGGAGCCTCGGACAGTGATTTTGTCACAACATTTTTTTTATTTGAATTGCCTGAATCAGTGGTTAGTTTATCGCGCTTTACTGTTACAACAAAAGCGTCCTTATGTCCCAGTCCAGCCAATTTCATCCTTAACCCATTTGCATCTTTCTTTGAATCGAGGCTGCCGCAGGAGACCTTGTACAATTTTTTCCATTTATTGACTGAGCAATTGATTCCTGCTCTCCTGAGTTTAGCAATCGTAATTATTGCTGTATCTCGTACGGAGAAGACCCCGACCTGAACAGTAAAGACAGTTTCAGATGGTTGAATCAATAAATTTTCACGATTATTTATCGAATATGCCAGATTTCCCGACATGTCGGCAAATGACAACCCGGTCAATAAATGAATCCACATTAAGGATACAATAAGAGCCATTAATGCCAATTTAATACGTTTTTCAGGAAATTGCATATTATAATTATTCATTTATTATTTAAATTTAGATGTCTTATATATACATATATATACGGTTTATAAGTTACAATTCTTTAAAAAAGGGCAGATTTTCATTGCATTACATATTTTTTTGACCCTAACTCTGTGATGACAGATAATTTTGTGATTTAAAAGGGTTACAATAGGTCTATGCTCATAGGCACAAGAATAGTAAATCCTGAGGAAATCAGTCTCTGGAATGCAGAGGTTATACAGATCTCTGTATATCGCGGCATGAAGGACAACCTCGATAAAATGATAAATTGTGCCAGTAAATGTAAGCAAATGGGCATAAGATATGTAGTTCATCCTGTTCGTTATTCCCTGTTGAAGGAAGAGATGTGCGATGAAATTATGATTATGGCAGAGCAGACTGATTTAGCGCTCATACTTCACGACGAAACTGCGCCTGATGGTAAGAGGCTTTCGGGCAATGCAGAAGCAACCTTCAGGAAGGCAGTTGAAAAACTCAACTTAACTGCAAAAATTTCCTTTGAGAATTCTACAGATACTGGTGATATAAAGTGGTTCTGGAATGAGTTTGCTGATTCTGTAACTCTGGATATAGGGCATGTAGAATCATCCGGGCATGATTCGTTAGCGTTTGTCAGAAAGCTTGATAAAGCTGTTATAGAGAAAATCCAGTTCGTTCATATTCACAGGAATAACGGTCTCAGAGGCGGCATTACTGACCACTGGCCACTCAGCAGTGATTGCAGGGAAATGCAGGCATTAAAAGAACTTCTGAAGGTCAAATCCGGTGTAAGCGTAATTCTCGAATTAAATGAAGTTGAAAAAATCGGGGAAAGTCTTGATATCCTGAGGTCATTGAGAGAGAGGTTAGCATAATAGCTTATTATTAGAATATGGATAACCCAAATTATAGTCGATTCATCTTTATCGCCTTCATAATATTCTTTGTTTTCTCTGGCAGTTCAGCTGTTGCGCTTGCCACAGACAAGGAGATTGACGTTCAGACTATCATTGTCAGTGTAGACAAGCTTTACAGAAGCTCTTCAAGCCATGCTGATGTGGAGATGGCTGTTGTAAGCAAGCACTGGGAAAGGACTTTAACGATGAAGATATGGACCGAGGGCATGGATAAGACTTTCATATACATAACAGGCCCAAAGAAAGACGAGGGAATTGCCACATTACGTATTAACACAGAGATGTGGAATTATTTTCCTAAAATCAACAAAGTAATGAAAGTACCTCCATCCATGATGATGGGGTCCTGGATGGGATCTGATTTTACCAATGATGACCTCGTAAAGGAAAGCTCTCTTCTTGAAGATTACAACCACAGGCTCATCCATCCTGAAAACGAAGAAATTGACAAATATTATATTGAACTGACCCCTAAGATAGAGACGCCTACTGTATGGGGAAAGATCGAAATCACAATCCGGAAAAAAGATTACATCCCCCTTGCACAGGTTTATTATGATGAAAAAGGAAGGAAGATGCGGGAAATGATATTCAGTGATGTCCGGAAATTCGGCAACCGAAAAATCCCTGCTGAGCTTGAAATGCTCCCTTTAAACAAGGAAGGACAAAAGACGGTAATTCGATACAGAGATATTAAATTTGATGAACCGACCGATAAACTAACATTTACGCTTCGCAATCTTCAGAAGAGAAGATAGATTTAGAGACCCGAAAAATGATCCTTTTGAAAATTGCCTTCAGAAATATTTTCCGTCATAAGAGGCGCTCTGCTCTGACCAGCTTAATGATGGCCGGTGGATGCTTTTTATTTGTAGTCTTTATAGGAATGATAGATGGAAGTTATGGCAACCTTATCGATATGTTTACCCGGGACCATACAGGGCATATCCAGATTCATTATAAGGGCTATCTTGACAAACCATCAGTATATACAACGATTAACAATTCAGATTTCATAGGCGGCAAGCTCGGACCAATTGATCATGTGCAGTCATGGGCACCACGGGTATATACGCCTGCACTTGCGTTTGCAGGAAAAAAGACTACAGGCGTGCAGGTAATGGGCATACAGCCGAAAAAAGAATCAGTGACTACACGGATAAAGCATAAGGTGGAAAAGGGACGCTTTATTTCCTCATCGTCTTTAAATGAAGTGGTTATTGGTGATGGACTTGCAAAGACTTTGAAAGTAGACCTCAACAGTGAAATAGCACTCATAGCACAGGGAGTTGACGGTTCCATTGCTAACGATCTCTTTACTGTTGTTGGTATTACAGCAAAGGGCTCAGGTTCCGGCAGTGCTTCAATATGCTATATGCACATAAACAGCATTCAGAAGTTTCTCAGCCTCGGAAACAGGATACATGAGATAGCGGTCGTGCTTTCAGATTATTCAAAGGCGGTGAAGACCGCAAGCCTGATAGAAGCTTCACTCGGGGATGCCTCTCTTGAAGTAGACCCGTGGCAGGTAGTTGAAAGTCAGTTTTACAGGGCTATGCAGGCGGATATAAAAGGCAACTGGTACACTATCATAGTCTTTACAATAATCATTGCGTTCGGAGTACTGAACACAATACTGATGATAATTCTTGAAAGAACCCGTGAGTTCGGTGTATTGAAGGCGCTGGGCACAAGACCCTTTCAGATATTTTTACTCATAGTGCTGGAATCTGTATTCCTCTCGATTTTAAGTATAATCATAGGAATAGTATTGGGGATATTGGCTAACTGGTTTCTTTCGATATATGGTATAAGATATCCGGTCCCGATCGAATATGGCGGGTATGTGTTCGATAAATTGACAGCAAAAATTACCATTCGTTCACTGGTTCTGCCGGCTGCAATTATTTTTGGAACAGCTTTGCTCGTGAGCATACTGCCTGCTTTGCGGGCCGCTCGAATAATACCTGTAAAAGCTATGAGGGCACACTGAAGAAATAGTGTGGAAGTAATGGAGCGCGGAAGAACTTACATTGAAAGAGTTCAGTGATAACCTATAACCTATAATCGATTTCACATTCAATGATACTGCTCAAACTTGCATTGAGAAATGTTTTGAGGAACAAAAGAAGGACTGTGCTATCCGGATTGGCGATCGGTATTACTCTTGCCTGCCTGATTTTTATTGACGGAATTTATATAGGCATGCTCGAAAGCATGATAAGGACAGCCACGGATACATTGCTTGGTCAGGGACAGATACATGCGGATGGTTTTCGCGATACAATCGAGGTGGAAAATACCATACACAATCTTAATGACATCATAGAATCCCTGCATTCAGAAGAGCTGCTTTCGGGTTATACCGAGCGCACCGTCTCTGTTGCGATGATTAGTTCGGCAGCAGGTGTCAACTCAGTTATACTTTATGGAATTGATCCAGCAACCGAGGAAGGTATGTCGATGGTTGATGATGCTATACAGGAAGGAGATTATCTCGCTTCTGAAGCTAATGGACAGGTCCTGATTGGCTCAAAAATAGCAGAGACACTTGAGGTTGAAACCGGAGACCGTCTTGTAATAACTATGGCTCAGGCTGATACGGGACAGCTATCACAGGATATGTTCAGGGTTACAGGTATTTTCCATATGGGAATGAGGAATATCGACAGCGGGCTCGCATTTATACACATAAACCAGTCACGCAAATTGCTGTTGCTCGATAATGCCACTCACGAAATAGCGCTGAAATTTAATAGCATTGATGACGCAGGAGACCGTTCTCTGGCATTCTGGGATAAATACTCACAGTCAGGAAACGAGGCTATCGGGTGGAGAGACATAATTCCTCAACTTGACGGTGTTATAGAACTGTCTGACATGTCAACGGTTATCACTTCATCTCTGGTTTTCTGTATTGTAGCGGTAATAATTATTCACACATTATTTATGTCTCTTTATGAAAGAATGTTTGAATTCGGGGTACTGAGGGCGGTCGGCACCAGACCCGCAAACATGGCGCTTATCATCTTGTTTGAAGCAGCCTCACTTGCTTTAATCAGCATTATTTTCGGACTTGGGCTTGGATTAATTGTTATGAAGATATTTTCGGTCTACGGAATTAACTACATGGGAATTGAGTTTGCAAGCGTAACTATCACCGAGCTCATATATCCTGTAATGACGCTGAGACAGTTCACGTTTTTCCCGGCTTTAATATTTATATTTGCGCTTATTGCAGCTATATACCCGGCGGTTTTTGCGGCAAGACTGACCCCTGCAAAAGCGATGCAGCGGAGCATGTAGATGAGGTTGAAACAATTGATGTATTTGCCAGGTTTAAAAGGAGAAACTGATGCCGGATGAGATTCTGAAAATACAAAATGTATCAAAAATCTATAGTACCGACGGCATAGAAGTCCGGGCGCTAAGGTCACTTAGCCTTAGCATTGAAGAGGGGGAGTTTACCGCGATAGCAGGACCCTCCGGCTCGGGCAAAACCACTCTCCTTAATATCATCAGTGGACTCGATACCCCGACTTCCGGACAGGCCCTGCTGGCAGGCAAGCTTATAAGTAATATGAAAGGCAGTGAACTATCGGATTTCAGACGGGATAATATAGGGTTTATTTTTCAGGCATATAATCTCATCCCGGTTCTTACGGTAAAGGAGAACATCGAATACATAATGCTTCTTCAGGGTATTCAAGAGAGTGAAAGGCGCTCACGCGTAGCATCCATTTTAAAGCAGGTTGATCTTGACGGAATGGAAAACAGAATGCCAAAACAGCTTTCCGGAGGACAGCAGCAGCGGGTAGCAGTAGCACGTGCAATGGTATCAAATCCAAGCATCATCCTTGCTGATGAACCAACAGCAAATTTAGATTCTAACACAGGCGCCTCCCTCCTTGATATAATGCGTGACCTTAATAAACGTAAGGGGATGACATTTGTCTTCTCTACCCATGACACCATGATCATGGAGCGCGCAAGACGGCTTGTGCTTTTAAGGGACGGAGAAGTTGCAAATGATAGAAGAGGGTAATAGACAGAAAGCAGGCAGTAAGGTTAAATAGGAAGGTTATTTTACATTTGAGTAAATTTATATATTGCTACACTTTCCTGTTTTTATTTTTTTCAATTTCGATTTATCCAGCCCCTGTGTCAGCTGATGAACATCAGTTTAAATTAAGAGGATACATTAAACCTCTCTTTAAACTGACCGATTTTAAGGGCCTGGATATTAAAATTGAAGGAAGCAATGCTGAAGAACCCGAAATCGAGGGGTCCCTTACAAATACTGTAAGATTCAATCTCTTCTGGAAACCGGACAAGTCTGTTTCTTCTGAGATCGCTTATGAACTAATCCCCCGCATTCAGGACCCGGATGTATCGCAGTCGTCAGTTACTGTCCAGGCTGCCGATCCATTGTCATACCGTGCTATTGATCTGGGAGAAAAAATGTATTCGTCAAGTGAAAACAGCGATATTCAGATATTTCATAATATTGACAGAGCATTCGTGACATTTTCACCTGTATTCGGCGATATTTATATAGGCCGCCAGCCAATAGCATTTGGTTCAGCACACGTTGTCAATCCCACTGATATTCTAACTTCCTTTACTTATATAGAGCTTAACCAGGAGGAAAGGTTCGGGATAGATGCTGTACGTATGAAGATTCCGGTTGGATCTTTGAGCGAGATTGATCTGGGCGTAGTGTTAGGAGACAACTTCAGCGTTAAAGAAAGCGCTGCTTTCTTGAGGGGAAAGTTTTTTATATTCGAAACTGATATTGCGCCATTAGCGATAATTTTTAAGCAAAACCTGTTGTTAGGTATTGATATAGCCGGCTCGATTGGAGATGCAGGGTACTGGTTTGAAGGCGCTCATGTCTTTGCAAATATTGCAGATGCCCATATTACAACGCAAGATTATTCCAGATTTTCAACAGGACTTGATTACAGTTTCGGTGAAAATCTTTACGCCTATATCGAATATCATTATAACGGAGCAGGTGAAGGCAGCCCCGATGACTACAGCGCGCTAATCCTTGGACTTGAAAATGCTATTGCATACCGGGAAGGTGCGGTCTATCTTTATGGCAGGCACTATATTGCGCCCGGACTTTCTTATCAGATAACACCGCTTTTGACTTTTCTGGCACAGGTTCTGTACAACACCAATGATAAATCAGTTCTATTATCTCCAAATGTTCAATACAGTCTTAGCGACGATGCTTTAATCGAAGCAGGTGCATTTGCAGGAATCGGAAAGGGAAGTGAGATCATCAAGAATTCAGATACAGGAGCTATTAATATCTCAG
>CAYPIT010000025.1:0-16859 GCA_964410825.1 uncultured Nitrospiraceae bacterium | reverse complement strand
ATCCTTCATCTCTGATAATAATATACTTTTTTTCATACCTCATAAGCGACATGAGAACATCAGACAACTCCTGCTCATAATACAACAAGCGATTATCAATTTTACGGATAGACCGGGATACATTCTCAAGTTGGCGAAGTTGTGCAATAGCATAAATACTTACCGCCATCGCAAGAATAAATATTGCCAGGTAACCGATAACCAGCCGGGAAAATATTGTTAATTTCATATCTCTAACTGATCGAAAATTAAATAATAAATTCTTTCAGGTTTTAAACAGATTCACAGAACAAGTGTAATTAATCTGCTGATAAGAAGCGATGTAACATTATGCTATCATTATAATATATGAATGTCTACAGCATGTTAAATTATGATTAATATTACGTGGTTATATAAAATCTATAATATAAAACGTCAGACTCTTAACTCTATACTGTATGTTATAATCAAAATAAATTTTTTCTGAATTGCCAATTACCTAAATGAATAAAGTTCTACCTCTTTTCCTCTGCAGCCTGTATTTATTATTCACACCCCAATCATCATCCGCCGTATCCCCGGATATTATAGGCGAACTGAAAACGATCGATAATAATATCATTGTTGATATCTCAGTAACTGATGTCACTGAGCTTGATAATGTTATTAAATCCGGGATAGAGAAAGAAATTGAGTTTACAATGGAGCTGATCCGTGCCTGGAAATTCTGGCCGGACGAATTTATAGTATCAAAAAAAATCAATAAAATTGTTAAATACGATAATCTCCGTGACCAGTATTGGGGATCATCTTTTGACGGAGTAACTCTCACAGAAAAGAAATTTAATGATTACAGTTCAATGAAAGACTGGATATTCAATGTCAGAGCAGTAAATCTGGCAAACGCTAAAGGTCTTGAGCCGGCAAATTACTACATAAGAATCGTGGTAGAATCCAGAGGCATTGAGCAATTGCCCATAATGGGGTTATTAACTCATCTCGTCCCTGAAGTGGACATGACCATGGCCAAAGAATCACAGCATTTTTTTGTCGGAGAGATTAAATGAAAAACCTGAAAGTAATCTTAGGTTTTCTTGTATTCAGCTTTGCCGGAGTGATAGTTACAGGCACAATCCTGAACTACCTTGGCATTGAACATGGTTCCCTGCTTATAAAAATAGGATTTATTTTTGTAGCCGTAAATATAGTCTTATATTTATTACTGTTAATATTTTTTGTAATACGAAACCTTGTTCATGTTTACACTGATAAAAAACGTAAAGCTATCGGCTCAAAGTTCAGGACTAAACTTGTTGTCTCTTTTCTCGGTCTTGTTCTGATACCGTCAGTACTGCTTTTTATACTCTCAAACCAATTAATCAATAATTCCATCGATACATGGTTTTCACTGGAAGTCCAGAGGCCAATATATGATTCAATGGATATAGCCAGGACGCTATATTTCAAAGAAAGACAGAATGCGCTTGAATACGCAACTCTCTTTGCCTTGAACAAAGATCTCCTGAGCAAAGACATTCAAACAAGAGAAGAGATTTCAGATATTAACAGCTATCTTCTTGATCACACAGATGGTTCAAGTGTAGTAGACGAAGCCTTTAAGGGTATTTCGGGAACTGATATCATATCAACGGACAAGGGAGACATCATTAAAGCAGCCTCCCCGGTTATTAACGGAACAGATATTCCCAGCGTTGTAGTCGTTGAAACAATTATTCCTCATGATATTGTAACTAAGATGGAGTCGATTCAGACTGCATTTAATGAGTATGCTCAGATTAAGGAACAGCAAAATCCGGTCAGATTCCTCTATTTCCTTATGCTGACTATTGCCACCCTGCTTATTATTTTTCTTGCGCTATGGGTATCACTTCGAATAGCCAAGGGGATAACAGTTCCGATTCAGTCTCTTGCTGAGGCAACCGAGACTGTTGCAGATGGCAATCTTGATTTCAGAATCAATTTTGAAAGAGATGATGAAATAGGTCTGTTAATCAATTCATTCAATAAAATGCTTGATGATGTCAAGAACGGCAAGCAGTCCCTGGAAACAGCAATTCGGGAATCTGAGAGGGGAAGGCTCCGCATGGAGTCAATTCTTGAGAGCATAAATACAGGGGTTATCTTCTTTGATCGCTCCGGCAAGATCATCACTCTTAATAATGCCGCATGTTCATTGCTCAATACAGATCGCAGCAGCATTAAAGACAAAATCTATAAAGAGCTTTTAGGAGCACTGCAATCTGAAGATTTAAGCTCAATGGTCAAACACCTGGGTGAGAAGGGGTTCGGTTCAGTGGAAAGAGAAGTACATATTTATATCAACGGAAGGCCGATGGACCTCAGAGTTTATATGACGATTATCAAGGATTATACTAATAAATTTATCGGAACCCTGGTTGTCTTCGATGACCTGACCGAAATCATAATGGCTCAAAGAGCTTTAGCCTGGCAGGAAGTCGCAAAGAGGATTGCCCATGAGATCAAGAATCCACTCACGCCTATAAGATTATCTGCAGAGAGACTGCTGAAAAAATGGAATGATAAGGCTGATGATTTTGAAGAAGTGATGAAGATATCCACCAGGACAATAGTGCAGGAAGTAAACAGTCTCAGGTCTTTAGTCGATGAATTTTCAAGGTTCGGCAAAATGCCCAAAATTAATCTTGAACCTGCAGACATCAAATCGATTATTAATGATATAGTTGAACTTTACAGCAATTTAAAAGAAGTTGAGATTATTACATCGCTTGGTGATGACCTTCCTGATATCGAAATTGACAGGAAACAGATCAAAATGGCTTTAATAAATCTAATAGATAATGCTGTTCAGGCTCAAACAGAAAGCATATTGTTTAATGCACATTATTATCCCTCACTTGATTTAATCAGAATAGAGGTGATAGATGATGGCATGGGAATAAATATGGAGGATAAAGATAAACTTTTTTCCCCCTATTTCTCAACCCGAAAGGAAGGAACAGGTTTGGGGCTTGCAATTGTCAATAGCATAATATCCAAACACAGGGGATACATCAGAGTGCAGGACAATATGCCCAGGGGAACCCAATTTATTATTGAGTTGCCGGTAGGACAGAAGTGATGTATAATTTAATGATTTTTTATAAAGGCAATTAAAATTATGGCTAAAGCAGCTAAGGCAACAATTCTGGTAGTTGATGATGAAGAAAGTATTCTTGATACCTTGAGCAGTATTCTCGAGGATGAAGGATATAGCATTGTTACTGCTTCATCTGGTGAAAGTGCTATTTCTAAATTTGATGAAATCTCGTCAGATATTGTTTTACTTGATGTCTGGTTGCCCGGAATGGATGGTATGGGGGTTTTGAAAATTATCAGAGAGAAAAACAGGTCTGTACCTGTAATAATGATCTCCGGTCACAGTAAAATCGATACAGCTGTTGATGCGATCAAACAGGGAGCCTATGATTTTCTTGAAAAGCCCCTGTCACTGGAAAAAGTTCTTGTTCTTGTCAGGAACGCTCTTGAAAAGCAGAGACTTGAAATCGAAAATATGGCGCTGAAAAGCAGCATATCTCAGCAATGGGAAATTGTGGGACAGAGTCTAAAAATTATAGAACTTAAAAACAAAATATCTAAAGCCGCCACTTCTATGGGCAGGGTCCTGATTTTTGGGGAAAGCGGAGCAGGAAAGGAACTTGTTGCACGGGCATTGCACAGCAAAAGCAACAGGAAAAACAAGAATTTTATTGAAGTAAACTGTGCGGCAATTCCCCATGAACTGATCGAAAGTGAACTTTTTGGCCATGAAAAGGGCTCCTTCACAGGAGCTTTTGAAACTAAAAAAGGCAAGTTTGAACTTGCCCATGAAGGAACGCTCTTTCTTGATGAAATAGGTGATATGTCCCCTGCCACTCAGGCCAAGGTGCTGAGAGTAATTGAAACCCAGGAGTTTCAAAAAGTAGGAGGCAGCAGGAAAATTAAAGTAGATGTAAGGATAATCGCCGCCACGAACAAGGACCTTGAGGAAGAGATTCAGAAAGCAAACTTCAGAGAGGATCTCTATTTCAGGCTCAATGTTATTCCTGTGTATGTCCCCCCGCTCAGAGAGAGAAAAGACGACATATCCATTTTAGTGAACTACTTTTTGAATTATTTTGCCGGACAGTATGGGCAGAAAGCCAAAAAAGTGAGTAAAACAACGTTACGGGCGCTGGTTGAATATGACTGGCCCGGTAATGTACGAGAGCTTAAGAACACTATAGAACGCTTCGTGATAATGAATCCATCTGATACTATTGATGTAAAGGCGGTACAATCTGTACGGGGTGTAAAGTCTGATTATACGGTTTACAAAACATTGCGGGATGCACGTGAGCATTTCGAAAGAGATTTTATTCTGAAAAAACTGCAGGAAAACAGCTGGAACGTATCAAAGACAGCCGAAGAACTCGAAATTGAAAGAAGCAACCTCCACAGAAAGATCAAGGCGCTGGGAATAGAAACCCCGTAAAATTCAGGCTTGAAGCATCGGGCATAATCAGCATGGATGACCGAGGCCGACTGTAAACGCTTTTCTAGTTTAGGACACATTAAAGTCTATTTCCTGAAAATCTGATGTATTGGTTACACGCACATAAATATTCCTGTTTTTTTCCAGTGTTTCTGGATCGAGAAATATCGTAAGGGATATATCAATCAGCCTGAGAGCGGCAAGAGGATGTTTATACAAAAATCCCTTGAGCAGATTGCAGCAGCATTAAAGATCTCCATCACAGACTTCTTTCAGAATGAGAAAACACCTGCCGGCTTTCGTGAAGATATCGTTGAATATAAGAGGACAAAACCGCCTTCAAAAAAAGAGATATTTACACTCCTGAGCAACCTGCCTCCAAAACTTAAAGAGCATTACTTTTCACTTTTAAAACTCGAAAAGGAGTTGTGGAGGAAATATCAACTTTAATGAAAATTCAGCGAGTGCGTGGAACTGGCGGCGGAGTGGGAGGTCTGACATTACTACGCGTGCGCCTCGGCCTTCGTCTCTGGGGCCTTGTTCTTTGCTCGGGCATGGTAACTGCTGGCGGCCGTTTTTTCCTAATAGCTTTAATTCCCTTGTCCTCTCGCAATCTGACAATGGTCTGATTACCGCCCCATAAAAGAATAACTTTGTCCTCCTGTATATCCGAAACAGTATACCCTCCAACCAGTTCATTTAATCCATACGTCTTGGTTGTCTTTGTAGCAGGATCTTCGAGTATCGCCGTCTTTTTATCTCCAAGAATAATTGTACCAAAAAGTTTTGGCTGATTTTTTGGGGGTAGCGTAACGGATATTGTATCTTTACTGCCCTCATCCAGAGCTAATCGTGACGGACTAAACAAATTACCGCCTGTTATTATATTGTAAGACGCAGGTTTACTCCTCTGAACTTTTCTCCTGGCATCTTTTTTGTCCTCTTTCTCTTTTTCTATAGATGATTCCGTCGGAACCTTCAGGGGGCTTGAAAGCACATTACTTAACTTAAGAACAAGAAATCCTGCTATAATGAAAAGCGCTATATTGACAACAAAAAAGTTACGCAGCATTCTTGGGCTCTTTGATTTTAGTGTCAGCCGGTTTCCTGATAAAACCGGTAACCACTAAGGTAACATTAATGTCTTCAGGCTTACTGATGTTCGTAACCCTCACTTTCATTTCTGAAACAACAAGCAAAAAGGCTGATTTCCTTAACTGTTCGAGCAGATTTTTTAATTTTGCGGTAGATGCCGTAAATCCAATCTCTACAGGTATACCGGTATAATAGTCCGACTTCAATGTGCTTAACGTACGTTCAAGCCTTATGTCAATATTCAGTGAAGATGAGATATCTTTTAAGGTCTTTTGCAGTTCAGCTGCAGCAACAGGAGCTTTATTGCCTTTTAAAAAAAGTTTCTCCTGCTTTTCAAGTTCTTTTTCAATGTCATCGAGTTGCTTCTGCAATTTTTCGGATTTAGCAATTTTGTTCAGTTGCTTTTGAAGAATCATCACCCTGGTGTCCGAGTAATCAAACGCTATTTTTTTATTATCGCTGTAAAGGCCATATATGATATAAATGATTATAATCAAAACAGCTATACCGCCAATTATTATAAATTTCTTTTCTCTATCACTGACTTTTAATGGTAAGTCCATAAAAAATAAACTCTCTTTCTGTTAGTAAATATAGTCCTTATAAAATCACTTGTCTTTTTTCTTTTCCTCACCCCCAGGATTGATTATTCGAGCCTTAAGTTTGAAACCCTCTTTGTCCTTTGTCTTTTTGATCGGTCCAACAAATTCGACTTTTTCAAAAAACGGCGAATCTTCCAGCAGAGGGATTAAGGCAGACGATGTAACCGCAAATCCACTGACTATCAGTTCAGCATCTTCTCTTTTGTCTTCAATAACATTTATCCCCTTGTAATTTAGATTTGTTATCCACGAATCCCTGGGCAATATTCTTGAGAGCTCTGCAAGCACATCCATCGCGACCGCATTTTCATTTAGATCTTGCAGAAAATTCCTCTTTGTACTGAGCAGATTTATGTTGGAAGTAATCTTCTCAAGCTTCGCAATTTCAGGCTCGTTTGCTTTCAGGGCTGCATTTACTTCTTCAAGGAATTTCTTCGTCTTTACATACTCAGTAACAGCAATTGAAATTGTCAGAATCACGATCACACCTGCAAATATCTGAGTAGTCATCGGAGCAGATTTTTTGGTATGATGATACCTTTTATGAGGAAGCATATTAATTCTGAAAGTTCCCATGCCCAGACCAATAAGGCATGTACCTACTGATGATGTTATTTCCCTGTACTCTATATCTTTCATAGTTTTTGAAAAACCGGCCAATTCGTTAATATTTGTAGTAGCGACGCCAATATTGTTTTTCAATGCATCAACATTTAACGCAATAGCCGAGTTATTTCCGCAAAGAATCAGCCTGTCAAATTTTTCAATCGAAAGAGGAGATTTTAAATTATTTATATGCTGGATAACTTCATTAATGATTACATCTGACTGAGCCTCGTCAAAATATATGGACTTGATATCCCTGCAAAGGCCACCATGAATCAGGGCTGACACGAGATAGCCTTTTTCTGTGTACAGTAAAATATTTGTTTCATTTTTCTTGCCAAGCAAATCCGATCTGTCCGCAAAACCTATGGCATGTCGCCATCCTCCTGACGGTACCCCGCTCAATTCAATTGCATTGCATATAGCAAATGATGAAATGGTTAATAAATCCGGAGTTAGTGCCATTTTCTCAAGGGTCTCCAACACAAAGTCCACCTTCTGCTTACGGACAGCTGTAAACATAACCGTGTACGTTTTATCCCTTTCCTCGATTACCTGAAAATCGTATACAACATCTTCCAGGTTAAATGGAACGTGTCTCTCAATTTCGAAACTCATTAACTGATCAAGGGTTCCCCTGCCCCTTGCTGCGGGAACATGGATAAACTTTGTTATAGCCCATTTGTCCGGCAGGCTTACAAAGGTGCCTCTCAAGTCCTTGCCATGCTGACTTATATATTCTTTAATCTCATCAAGGTCTTCAATCATACCTCTTAGTGGAAATTTGGAGGATGAAAGAATAGACATACCCGACAAACTGTTATGAACGTATGTAAGTATGACAGAGTCTTCCCTGAACTCGAGACCAAGATATGTACCAAAAAGTTTATTCAATCGAATTATCACCCCAGTATAAAGTCACTAAGTCGTTTTCCTGTCTTTGTAGCAAAACCTTAACAGTCCTTGTTATCGACTCGTCAGAATTTTTGCCTGTTGAAGTTATTGTAAAGAACTTTGAATCCACCTTGCTTTTCCCTACCGGTCTGTTAATCGGGCCATTCTCTCTTTGAATTATAATGTTATCTGCAACTTCAGCACCTAATGTAGCTTCAAGCACGGGTAACCGGGCTGTGTTAATGTTAATCAGCTCTGAACCCTTGACAGTCAGATTCCCTGCTACTCCACTGTAACTCTCCTCCTCCTCCTCCTCCTCTTCTTCGGTTTCCTCTGCTTCTTTATCTTCACGTTTCACCCTATTGTGAGCAGATCCAAAATAAATTTCAGGAGTCATCCCTTTAACAAGTAACAGTTCTTCAATGGTACTGAAAGGACCATCCTTACAGCTATATGGCCTCTCCAGGGAAGTGTAATAATCTTCTTCAGCGCCATTAAGCCTGTGAAGGGAGTTCTCGTCCCTCCAGTCAAGGATTGAATCCACTATTATATCCACCTCTGATGCATCAACCCCTGAATCGAGAAAGAGATATCTCAACTGTTCTGCTTTGGCAATATTAATATTAATCTTTCCGTCCTCATCAATTATCGTGTACTCAAAACTTCCTCTTCCCAGTTCACCGCTCCTTTCAGGTACTTCCTCTTCTGTATCATACTCATCTGATTTATCAAAAAAAACAAAAACATCATTTTCATTGACATAAGCAGTTCTTAAATCCGTGACCAAAAGCAACTCAATCTTTGCCTGCTCAATGCCGGCAATAGCCAGTTGATATGCCTCTTCTTCTTCCTTAAAATTCCTTGTAATTTTCATTTCTGTACGCATTGAGTATGAGAATTCACCAACTAACGCAACAAGTATCACCATGATCCATATAACAAGCACAAGGGCTACACCGCCCATTTCACTGCTCAATGCAATACTATTGCCCATAAATTTACAGCTAAAGAACTGTGCTCTGCTCCTCATTTTTAAACCTTCCGCCATAAGGCAGGTTTACCTGAAAAGCCTGGAAGTAAGATATTTTAATCTTCACAGCATCAGGCAGCGAATCATCAAAATCCCATGAATCTTTCCATTCATCCGTATGAGCTACAAAATACTCAAAAGTTACTTCTCCTATTTCAGAATCCAGAATTTCCTCATCGCCTTCAATATTGTCCATCAGTTCTTTATCAGGAAGCAAACCTTCTTTAAAATAAAGAGTCTTATCCTTATAATCATATCGAACCCATTTAAGTCCTCCATATGAAATATCATTGGTGGCAGTAACAAAAAAGATCGAATTTTTATCACCTTCAAATACTATAACGTTCTCACTATCTATCTTGATCATGTATGGATAAACTGACTTCAACTGCTGAGAAAATATGCTCGACAAAATACGCAATCTCTGGGTTTCGCCTGTTTCGATTTCCCCTTTTTCCCATGCATCCATAGCAAGGCGCAGTCCACTTCCAATTATAACCGTGACAATTGTCAGAATAGTCAATGAAATTAAAAGCTCCAGGAGCGTAAATCCCTGTTCTCTTCGATTTATCACATTCACAGGCTTTCCTCGTTCGAGACTGTTTTAAGGCTCACAAGCTCAACAGAGTTCTGTCTGCTGCCGGTATCATCCCAGAATACCCTGATCTTTATCTTCAGTAAATCAAAGGGGGATTCCTCCAGCTCCCCATATGGCTCTATCTCAGATTCCCATTTAAAGCCGTCTTCAAATTCACCGCTATCCTGGACAGGGACAAGTGAAACCTCCTCGATTTTATATTTGGCGTGTACCACAGCCCTGGTATAGTCACAGGATCTTCTACTCGCTTTCAGTCCACCGGAGAACAGCTGCATAACCAGTACAAAACTGATTCCGATTATAGCTATAGATACAATGACTTCCATCAGTGTAAATCCAGCCGCACTACAATTGACTTTTGCCTTTTGAATTTTACCCATAGTCCTTCTCAACCCGAACTGGTTACCTCCACTTTTCCGGTTATTTTATTGATTGTTATGAATAACGCACCACCATCAATGCTTGTGAGCTCAATAACTCCACCGGATGAATTACCATGCGGGAAAAATTCTATCTGATAGAAGTCAGCAGTATCTTCATTCAAAGTAATTGCAATTTCTTCCGGAACCGGATTACTTATGGTTGGAATGAGGTCTCCCTCTTCATCTTTTTTATCACTGTATAACCTGTAGATGCCATCATCCAGATTGATAACAAAACAGTATATCTGTTTTTCAGATACCGCGTGGTTCCGAGCATATCTAAGAGTTGATGACACCTCTTTTGCAAATGTTCTTAATTCAAGTCTGCCCGAACTACGACCAATATAAATGCCTGCCAGACCCGATGCAATCCCGATTATAATCAGTACAATAATTATTTCAACAAGAGTAAATCCCGAAGAGTTATGCTGACTTCTCTCCTCAGCCCAGATCATTTTCATTTTAATCCCTTCCAGCTTACTATATCCATATTCACGCCTTCTCCTCCCTCTGCATTATCAGCCCCGAGGGAAAAAAGGTCATAATCACCATGGTTACCCGGAGATGCATAGACATACGGATTGCCCCAGGGATCAGGTGGTATTTCATTTTTCCTAAGATATGGTCCGTTCCACTCATCTGCACCTGATACAGCTGAAAGAAGAGCTTCAAGGCCTTCCGAAGTTGTCGGATACCTTCCGACATCAAGGCGAAAAGAGTCAAGCGCCGTTCCGAAAAGCTCTATCTGGGCATATGCCGCATTGGTTCTTGCTTTTTCCAGTTTTCCAAACATCCTGGGAGCTACAAGGGCAGCTAAAAGGCCTATGATAATCATGACCACCATGATTTCGATCATAGTGAAACCATACTGACTGGTAAGAAAATTTTCCGTTTTTTTTCGACTCATTGTTATATTTCCTCCTGCTTAATTAGTGTCTGTGTATAAAGTCAGCTTTTGTCATTGTCCGGCCCCCTGATCAAGTCAGAGGGCAAGCTTGATTGGACAATCCATCAGATTATAACTGCCTATATTTTAAAAAGGCAGCTCATTAATACTAAAAATCGCAATCAACATAGAGATCACGATAAAACCGACAATGATCCCCATAATTAATATCAAAGCAGGCTCCAGTAGCGCCAGCATACGTTTTATTGAATTTCTGACTTCAATATCAAAACGATCAGCGATTTTAATGAACATTTCATCAAGTTTTCCGGTCTCTTCACCAACAGTAATCATATGGATAGCAATAGGAGGGAAAATATCTGAATTGGATAATGGCTCTGCTATGCCCTTGCCTCTTCTGGCAGATTCTTTTACATCTGATATGGCCTCAGATATTTTGCCACTACCGAGAGTGCCTTGAACTATCTGAAATGCATTGAGTATCGGCACGCCGCTGCTGAGAAGAGTACCGAGAGTCCTGGCAAATCGAGACACTACCGCCTCTTTCTGAAGCTTACCAAAAACAGGCAATCTGAACTTTAGTTGTTCCCATTTCTGTCTTCCGCTTTTGCTCCTGATATACTGTCTCAAAGCAAAAAACAATGCTGTCAACACTATCAAGATGAACCACCAATAATTTATCAGTACGTTGCTAATAGTCAGCAATATGACTGTCGGCAAAGGAAGGGCTTCCCCCATGTCACTGAATATCTTAGTAAACTGAGGTACAACAAATGTTAGCAGAATTACCACAGCAGTACCGCCAACAACAGTCAAGAGAGTGGGATAAATTAAGGCAGACTGGACATCAGATTTAATGCTTTGAGAATTTTCAAGATAGGTTGCCAGTCGGGAAATAGTATTTTCCAGAAATCCACCCGCCTCTCCAGCCTTTACCATATTCACATAAAATAGCGGGAACTCAGATGGGAACTTTGACAGGGCCTCAGAAAAGGATCGTCCACCTCTTACATGTGAGATTAATTCATGAATAAGATCTTTGAGTTTTTTTTTCTCTGTTAGACCTGACAGTATGGTCAGTGACCTGTCAAGTGGAAACCCCGCCTCAAGCAAAACACTAAGCTGATAAGTAAATGCCATAATATCTTTTTCTTTCACTCCGCCCTGAAGAAAAGAGAGCAAACGGCTCACCAGGCTCTTGCCATCAGCAGCTTTAGTGATCTTAATCGGGAAGTAACCCATTTCCTGTATGCGGTCTACTGCCAATCGTTCGCTCGCAACTTCAAGAGTACCGGTTATAATATTTCCATCTCTGGTAGTCGCCTCGTATGTGTAAGTATCCACTAAATTCCCTCCGGGGCCACTCTCAGGACTTCTTCAATAGTCGTAATTCCTTCCTGAACCTTTTGCCAGCCAGCTTCTCTCAGAATTTGCATACCTCCGGCCACCGCTTTCTTTCTGATTAATTCAGAGCTTGCTCTCTCCATAATAAATCGCCTGATCTCTTCATTAACAACCATTAATTCAAAAATTCCGGTCCTTCCCTGATATCCTGTATGTCTGCATTCCTCGCAGCCCTTTCCATGATACGTTGTTATATTGTCTGAGAGTAACTCTATCTTGTCTATCATTTCCTGCTGAGGCTTATAAGGCTCTTTGCATTTCGGACAGATCACTCTTACAAGTCTCTGCGCCAACACACCGATGAGAGAGGAAGATACAAGAAATCCTTCTATACCCATATCAAGAAGTCTGGTAATAGCACCCGGAGCATCATTAGTATGAAGTGTACTGAAGACCAGATGGCCGGTGAGTGCTGAATGAATAGAAATTTCAGAAGTTTCGATATCCCTGATTTCACCCACCATCACAATATCGGGATCCTGTCGAACAATATGTCTAAGGCCATTTGCAAAAGTCAGGCCTATCTGAGGTTTTACCTGTATCTGGTTTATGCCCTGAATCTGATACTCAATCGGATCTTCAATAGTAATTATCTTTTTGTCATCTGAATTAATCTGACTCAAGGAAGCATACAAAGTCGTCGTCTTACCGCTTCCTGTCGGACCTGTAACAAGAAGCATACCGTAAGGCGAGATAATTAATTTTTTGTATTTTTCAAGAGTATCCTCGGGAAATCCAAGGTATTCTAAAACTACAAGCGCGCTTCCCCTGTCAAGTATTCTCATAACAATGCTTTCTCCATAAATAGTCGGAATAGTAGAAACACGGAGATCGATTTCTCTGCCCGAAACTCTCAACCTTATTCGTCCGTCCTGAGGCAGTCTCCTTTCAGCAATATTCAGTCTGGACATTATTTTAATTCTTGAAATTACGGCAGGCTGTATGCGCTTCGGAAAAGCTTCAACCTCAGTGAGAGCACCATCTATCCTGTACCTGACCTTTACATTATTTTCAAAAGGCTCTATATGTATATCACTCGCCCTGCTTTCGACTGCACGTGTAATCAGCATATTAACGAGTTTTACAATCGGAGCTTCAAAGGCCATGTCCCTGAGGTGATGAACATCCTCCTGTAGTTCTATCCCAACCGTTTCTTCTTCCTCCTCACGCATTCCTTCCATAATGCTGGTCATCTGAATATTGCTCCCAAAATATTGTTCGATCGCCTCTGTTATGTCCTTTTCACTGCTCAGATAAATTTCCAATGGGCTGTCTGAAAAAACTTCGAGTGTATCAAAAACATATTCATTAAGAGGGTCAGCTATTGCGACATGTAAAACACCCTCCTCTTTCCCGATAGGAACAAATTTGTACTGCTTCATGAATTTTACTGAAGGGTAGTTGTCATTTGGTATTGACTTTGGAAATTCAGAAAACCTTAAGTATTTAAGCCCGAATTGTGAACCCAGCGCTTCTAAAAGATCATGTTCTGATATAAACCCCAGTTCAACAAGTATCTCTCCAAGGCGACGCGGGCCGCCTTTGCTAACTGCAGACTGCTCTTTTAATGCTATTTCTAATTTTTCAGTGGTTATTACATTGAGAAGAATCTTGCCTAAAAGATCTGTCTTTTTTATTTTGAAGGTATTGCGGCTCATTGATGTTGAGTAAGTTCATTCCTCAATTGGGTGGACATTAATTTGCATCTTGATCAAAATATATTTTCAGATCTCTGAGATTTCGCAGATAACTCTTTGTAAGTCTATCTGCCTCTGTTTCATTCACTAATACATGCGGTGTAATAAAAATAATCAACTCTTTCTTTGTCACTGCATCAACCGAATATCGAAACAGATTTCCAAGGATAGGCAAAGAACTCAGCATTGGTACTCCCTGATAACTTTTGTCCTTTTTCTCCTCCATAATACCGCCAATTATTATCCCCTGCTGATTCGGAACAACAATAGATGTTTTAGTTTTTGTGGTAGTAAACGACGGGAACAGGTTTCCTTCACGTCCAACCTGTAAGGAATCCCCCTTGGAAGATACTTCCTGTTCAATATCTAAAACAACGGTTTTTTCTTCACTGATAGTAGGTTTTATTTTCAACTTAATGCCGACTGTTCTATATTCTATACTTTGCGTTAACGTATCTGTGGTAGTAGTAGATGTGGTGCTTGTCGCAGTCGGAATATCAGAGCCAACCTCTATACTCGCTTCTTCCTGGTCCCTTACAAGTATACTGGGGCTTTGCAAAATATTAACTTTAGATTTACTTGTAAGAGCATTAAACATAGCCACGAGTTTATCAGGTCTAAATATAATGTATGACAATCCACCGGACGGCCCCGAAACCAGAGACGGTGCCGTTGATACAAGGGACGGGAAGTTTTCGGAACCTGAAGTACCCTGAGCAAGTCCGTCAAATTTTTTGTTTTCAATACTCAACTCATGAAGTACAGACCATTGAATACCAAGTTTTTCAGAATCAGACAATGTTACCTCAGCTATTATCGCCTCTATCAGAACTTCTCTTGGGTAACTATCTATTTTTAATATCGTCTCCACCATTTGACGATAAATTCCGGGAGGCGCGTATATAACAAGAGAATTAGTGGGTTCAAATGCAATTATATCGACCCTTCCTCCTGTTCCTGCTTGCTTCGGCCTTGTTCTCCTGGTGGTCGAACGCTTCTTTTTGCTATCTTTTGCACCTGCCTGAGCCCTCTGAGGGGTTACTCTTGGTTTTGAGGAATCTTCTGATTCATATAAAGTCGTAAGTATGTCAGCAATATCCTGAGCCTTGACATTCTGAACAGGGTACACAAAAATGTTCTGTCCCGTGACGACCTCCTCATCAAGCTTCTTGATCCATCCCTCCACAGTTTTAAGAAGAGTCGGGCTCGATGAGAAAACTATCAGACTGTTAATTCGTTCAATAGGAACAAGCGCTATGCCTTCTCCTGCCAGATTTAATGCGGTCAGCACTTCCGTAAGCTCATTCGACAATGTCAAAACGTCAGAATACTTTGGTTTGAAAAAAAACATCCGCGTATTTTCAAACACATTCACATCAATTTCTCTCATGATTTCGAGTAGCCGTTTAATACTCGATGAAAGATCATTGATGATAAGAAGATTATTCCTCGGGTTAGAAGTAATACTGCCAAATTGCGATAGTAGTGGAGTAAGTACCGTACTTATTTCGGATGCCGGAACATACTGTATGGGCACTATCTGTGTAACAGGTCTGTCAATGTTTGCAACATCATTCGGTTGAATACCCTTGCGAATCGGCGTAGGTTTTTGCTTCGCAGTAGTTCCCGATACAATTTTAAAAAAATCACCCGACCTGACAAGCGCCATCCCGTTCACCTCAAGCACAGATTCAAAAACGTTCATTACTTCACTTACAGGAATCTTTTTAGATGAATGAATGGTGATTCTGGCATCGACTCCAGGAGTTATAATGAAGTTTTCATTCGTAATTGAGGCAACGGTATTGATCACATCTTTTAAAGCAGCATTATCGAAATTCAGAATTATATAGTTCTCTTCACTGGGTTTAGACAGAAATGCCTTGATCTGACTGGGCGCAACAGACGCAGGAGGGATAGGGGGCACAGGTGGTGGAACTTTACTGACATTATCCGTTGACGACTTTTCATTAATGTCCGGTTTTGAATCTTGTTTCTCTGCTGTTAGGTTATCCTCCAGTTTGTTGACGGGAATGCCTTCTTCTGCAAAGATACTATTGGTATAGATAAATAGACAACTAAAAATTATAAAGATATTTCTCATTCGCACTATTTCATTAATGATTTCCATTCATTAAACCACCACGGCTGAAAATGTCATATGACTTTACACAAAGCTATCTCCCTCTTACAAGAATTCTATAACTTACCTAAATATAACTAAAAAAGTATAACAGATTAAAAAGACTATATCAATTTTAGAATAACAGAAGTATTATGAATTTCTTGTGAACAGTATTCGAAAGAAAAATCATTGATATCTATTTGAAACCCCCCAAGTATATTTTGATGAATTCCATCAAATGTTAATTATATAATAGAGCATTAACAATTTGAATTAATTATAAACAGGAGATAAAAATGATAACCGGCAAACCCTTTTTAAATGCTGAAGAGATTCAGGGCAAAGTTAATGAGCTGGCATTAAAGATATCTGAAGACTATAAAGGCAAAGAAATTCTGGCAGTTGGGATATTAAAGGGAGCATTTATGTTCTTTTCTGATCTTGTAAGAAGGATTCAGGTTCCTGTGAGTGTTGATTTTCTTATTGCATCAAGTTATGTAAAGACCGACACTTCAGGCAAGATAAATCTCCATGCAGACTTAAGAGAAGATATAAGGGATAAGCATCTGCTTTTGGTTGAAGATATCATCGATACGGGGCTGACAATGAAATATATAAGGAAAATGCTTCTTGCAAGAAAACCTGCTTCATTAAAGATATGTGCGTTTCTTGACAAAGTATCGCGAAGAAAAGTGGCAGTACCTATAGATTATGCAGGTTATGAAATCCCTGATCATTATGTTGTTGGATACGGACTGGACTACGAAAATAAATTCAGAAATCTGCCTTACATAGCAATCTTCAAAGAAAGTAAAGACCAGTTACAGAGCACGTAAGCGCGAAAGATCACTTCCACACTTTCGAGCTTTCCCACTTTCGCGCTTAATTATGGTGCCGAAGCCCGGACTCGAACCGGGACAGAGCAAGCTCCGAGGGATTTTAAGTCCCTTGCGTCTACCAAATTCCGCCACTCCGGCAGGATAG
>CAYPIT010000024.1:0-17221 GCA_964410825.1 uncultured Nitrospiraceae bacterium | reverse complement strand
TTTTTCATATCATAGCAAATTTTCGGCATTTTGTATTATTTTTCTTACAGATAACAGATATTAGACTGCAACATGTAATATTGGATATTCTTGCAGTCACTTTATCCAGTATTACATGCTGCTGTATATCCCAATATTGAAAAGTTTTTCTTTGTAACTTTTTGATTTATAAGAAAAGACAAGAATATGTTCACTTCCCCCCTGTATTTAGAATTATATGCCCGTATTAATTCCTGGAAAGATGATGTATTATAGTGATAATTTTCGTTAATAATCAAGAAAGTAATAGTTTTTCAGCTTTCCATAATTTTCATTAGATAATTATTATTACTTAAGGGGACATGGTAAAATGCAATATCATCTTGATGTATCATCAAATTTCTGGGACAGTCTTAAACAATTTATTTTAAACAAGGGGATTTCTTCCAAACATGTGAAGTTTTATCTGATTTGGGCAAAGAAATATGTCACGTTTAATAATAAAGAGATCCCTCCTGATATTGCTAATGAAGATATACTGAATTTTAAAGAATTTCTTGTGGGTGAAGGCAAGATTTCGGAGTGGCAGATTGCTCAGGCAGTGAAGTCAGTCGCTTTATTAAGAAGTTTTATTCTTTTTAGTAAGCATCACAGATTGAAGGATTATGATAGTGGGATTGAACTTGCATTTAAAGACTCAGAACTGTTGAGCAGCAAAAATACTCCTGCCATAGAAGAGATTACCAGAAAAGTAAAAAATGGAATTCGATATCTTCATTATTCAATCCGTACTGAACAGACATATATCCAGTGGATTACGAGATTTCTCGTTTTTCATAAAGATAAAACAATCAGTAAACTTGCGGCAACTGAAATAAAAACATACCTCGAATATCTGGCTCTCAAGCGAGGTGTGTCGGCAAGTACTCAAAATCAGGCGTTAAATGCAATTGTATTTCTCTTTAAATATGTTCTGAAAAAAGAACCGGGTGCTATAGGAGAGTTTATACGTGCAAAAAGACCTGTCAGGCTTCCTGTCGTTCTTTCAAAAAATGAGGTGACACGCTTACTTAAGGAGTTGCCTGGTACTTATTCGTTAATGGCTGGCTTGCTCTATGGGGGTGGTCTTCGTGTTATGGAGTGTATGAGACTCCGAGTAAAGGACATTGATTTTGAACAGTCACAGATTTCTATAAGGGACGGTAAGGGGCAGAAGGACCGTATCACTATGCTGCCTGAACGTTACACTGAAGTGCTGCAGAACCAGCTGAAGCAGGTTCAAGGCATTCACAATAATGACTTAAAGCAGGGTTTTGGCGAAGTTTATATATGGCCGTCCCTAAGGCGGAAATACAGAAATATATCGAGAGAGTTTATATGGCAGTATGTATTTCCATCCTCAAAACTTTCTGTTGATCCCGAAAGTGGACATACAAGGCGTCATCACATTCATGAAAGTGTGCTTCAGAGACATATCAAAAAAGCATCCAGTGAAGCAGGAATAAATAAAAGAGTCACTTGTCACACACTCCGCCACTCTTTTGCCACCCACCTTATTGAAAACGGATACGACATCCGCACTGTGCAGGAACTGCTTGGACATGCTGATGTTTCGACAACCATGATCTATACGCATGTGCTGAACAGGCCGGGGCTGGCGGTGAAGAGTCCGGTGGATTGAAAAGCGGGCAGGGCACGACGTACGGGAAAGCCTGGATTCTGTACAAGCCTGACTGCCGTCAGGCAGGCCGGAATGATACAGACGAACGGATTTTACAAACAGACTCTATTTAGTTCTGCTGTGTCTCCAGAAACCTGAACAGTCTATTACGTTTAATTTGCCCTTTTTCTGTATCTCATCGAGCATTAAATTAAGGCCGAGATTATCGCTTGAAATATGACCCGCAATTACTACATTCATATGGTGTTTTTCAGCCTGCTTTCTGTGTCCTTCAGAGAGATGCATGCCGACTACAGTACTGACTCCTGAATTGACAAGACTCTCAAAGATATTTTTTGACCCTTCTGTACCGCCGGTCATATCAACAAAAATTTTGCCAGCGCTCCGGTCACCGGGACCCAGAAGGATTTTAGGTCCAGCGTTGTTTTTGGAGGCTTCGCGATATTCCGGTATGGATTTTAAAATTTTCATAATATCATCGAGTGTAGCAGGTTCTTTTTTGTCGAATGTTTTCTGAAGATAGGTTGCAACCATGTTATCGGTCGGGGTATGCATGCACATGAAAGGTATATCAAGCAGTCTTGCCACATCTGCAGCACGGGTATGATTAACCGGTGATAGCATTCTCTCGACTTCCCTGATCCTGTTCTCAAGAAGGCCTTCAGCGATGTTGATAGGCACTCCGAATTTATTCAGAATATCCGCCTGCATGTTCATTACTTCATAGAAATTGGCAAATGCCTTTCCTTCAGGGTGGTGAGCAATAACAAGATCAATCTTACTGCCCTTTGACGTGAGTCTGTCCGCAAGGAGTAGTTCACCCATTTCCATATCAATACCGACAAGGGCTGTTCTGATCTCCTCATCTCCCGAGCCATGAAGTATTCTGGTATCGGCATATGGATTAGTTAAGCTCTCTGTGTCAAAAAACTCTTTCTCCTCTTTTTTGAGATCAACGTAGGTTTTCTTCTTCTTCTTCAGTGATGCTAATACGGTTTTCCTGCCTCGAGGGTCTGTATCAACACCCTTACTTATCACGCTTTCGTATATTTTTCTTAGTTTCAATTAATCCTCCAGCATTTCTTTCACTAACCTATTGGCAAGTTTGCCATCAATCTGTCCGCCGGCCTTTGCCATTATTGCTTTCATAACCCTGCCCATATCTCCGGGACCTGAGGCTCCTACCTCATTTATAGCATTACTTATTATCTCTTTGGTCTGATCTTCATTAAGTTGACGTGGAAGATAGTTCTGAATTATTTCGGATTCTTCCTTTTCCTTTTCCACCAGGTCTGCTCTGCCAGCTTTTGTGAACAGCTCAATAGATTCATTTGCACGTTTTACAAATGATCTAAGAATTGCTAAAGTCTCTTCATCAGTGAGAGCCTCGCCCTTCTCAATTTCTTTATTTTTTATCGAGGACCTGATCATCCTTAATATTGAAAGCCTGCTTTTATCTCCTGACTTGAGAGCCTCTTTAACATCAGCTGATATTTTTTCTGCAAGGGACATGAGTTAGCTCGATATAAAAATTAACGATAATATAACTTTTATAAATTGTTAAAGCAAGGGGTTAATGACTGATATTGTTCGATATACTGCAAATTGATGCTAACTTTTGGATAACAGGAAAATTACTTTGAAATCCTGTTGTTTTCGTCTAACATTATAACGTTTGGGGAAAAATCCTTTATCTCATCTTCTGTGTAATAACAGTATGAAAATATAATAATGACATCGCCTTTTGTACCTTTCCTTGCTGTGGGACCATTGAGACAGACGATACCAGAATTTTCTTTGCCAGGCATAACATATGTCTCGAATCTTTCTCCATTGTTCAGGTTGCTGACCATTATCTGTTCATACGGGTTTATCCCGGCTGCATCCAGTAATGTTTTATCTACTGTTAAGCTTCCTTCATAAAGTATATCGGAGTCGGTAACTTTTGCCTGATGTATTTTTGCTTTCAGCATGCACCTTAACATTTAAAATCTCCTTAATTAAATGTGTTGAGCCTCAAATCATTCATTTACTAAATTCACAATACCAAAATAGCAGACAGGATTCAAGTTATTGAAGAGATTATGAAATTACATAAGTCGGAATACTTAAATTCTGATACCTTATTCCTGAGTGTTTAATCTATTATCTTCGGTACCTTGTAGAATCCCTCATCCTTGTCAGGAGCATTCTGGAGGGCTATCTCCCGGGGAAGTGATGGTTTTCTCTCATCTTCCCTAAAGACATTTCTTATAGGAAGGACATGAGCTGTGGGTGTCACGTTTGTTGTATCAAGCTCATTTAATTTGTCAATGTAATCGATAATGCTGTCCAGTTGCCTGGAAAAGATTTTTTTTTCACTATCTGATAGTTTCATCCTTGCAAGCAGAGCAACATGATCGATTTCCATTAGATCTTCTCCAGATTGGCAAACTTCAGGGAGAGTCTTTTTACCCCTACAGTGGAGAAATTCACCATAACCTTGATATCATCGGTTTCCCCGTAACTGTCTCTAACAACACCAACACCCCATTTTGGATGTTTTACCCTGACTCCTGAGGAAAATGGCGATGATTTCATCCGTCTTGTCGGTATTCGGACAACTGGTGATGATATGGCATCCGCTCTCGGCCTTTTTTTAATACACTGGTAACATCCGGATGGTATGTCAGAAAGAAATCTTGAAGGCTGCTGGTCCTGAACCGATGTATAAAGCCTTCTTTTCTTGGCGCTGGACATCACAAGCATGTCCTGAGCCCTCGTGATCCCTACATAAAAAAGTCTACGCTCCTCTTCCAGTTCTTCGTGATCGCCGTTAGCATGAAAGTGAGGAATTAGCCCGTCTTCAAAGCCGGCAATAAAAACAACAGGAAATTCGAGGCCTTTGGCACTGTGCAGTGTCATTAAAGAAACGAAATTATCTGTCTGGCTTTCATCCAGGCCGCTGAAAAGTGAAGCGTTATCAAGAAACCTCCTTAAATCCTTACCTTCTGCAAAACGGACAAGTTCCTTAAGATTATCCGCCTGTTTCTCATCCGACCATTTAAGATATCCTGTTCTATCATAAATAAGCTTTAGGAGATCCGGCAGATCTATGTCTCTTTTTGCTGTCAATTCATCAATAATACTGACAAAGCCATTGATTTTCTCCTTCAGCGAATTGGTGTATCCATTACTCTTGATGATATGCTTCATCGTATCATAAATGCTGGCATCTCTCTTTCGGGCTTCATTTTCCACTCGTGTAACAGTGGCTATACCGATATTCCTGGGCGGACAGTTAATAATCCTTTTAATACTTACAGAATCATCATGATTTACTATGACTTTAAGGAAGGAAATGATGTCTTTAACCTCTCTTCTCTTAAAAAAACTGATTCCACCAAATATACGGTATGGCTGGCCGTTTTCCCTCATCGCCTCCTCGATAGCTCTGGACTGCTGATTCACTCTGTAAAGAACAGTGATGTCTTTATATGAATACTTCCCCTTGAGAAACAGTTCCTTAATTGTCTGAGCGATATAGCGTCCCTCTTCCTGCTCATTTGAAGCAACGCAGTAGTAAACTTTATCGCCTTTAGTGCGGTCAGTCCATAATTTCTTTGGCATTCTTGAGTGGTTTTGAGCAATTACGCTATCTGCAATATCTAATATTCTTTGAGTTGACCTGTAATTCTGCTCAAGCCTTATCACTTTAGCGCGGGAGAAATCTTTCTTGAATTTGCGGATGTTCTCGATTTCAGCACCCCTGAATTTATATATACTCTGGTCATCATCTCCAACAGCGCAGATATTTTTATGCTTTGCTGAAAGCAGTTTCGTAAATTTGTACTGAGTTATATTTGTATCCTGGAATTCATCTATCATGAGATGAGAGAATTCTTTTTGATATTTCTTCAATACATTCGGATATTTTTCAAAAATTTTTACAGAACACATGATCAGGTCATCAAAATCAAGAGCATTATTTTTCATAAGCTCATTCTGATAGCGCACATAGACCCTGGCAAATTTTTCGTCAAATCCATAACTGTCTTCTCTTGCAAGCAGGTCTTCGGAATCGACCATGGACGCCTTCAATGAAGATATTTTTGACAGGATACCCTTATAAAGGGCTTCATGAATCTTGAATTCTTTTAAAATGGAACGTACAAGGTTGCCTGAATCTGATTCATCATAAATACAGAAGTCTTTTTTATATCCAAGGTGTTCGATTTCCTGCCTGAGGACTCTCGCACTTAAAGCATGGAATGTGCCAACCCAGAGCCCCTTGATGCTTTTCCTTGTAAGACTTTCGATCCTCTCCTTCATTTCATTAGCAGCCTTATTAGTGAAAGTCATTGCCAGTATTGATGTAGGTGGAATCTTTTGAGACATCAGATATGCAAATCTGTAAGTTATTACCCGGGTTTTTCCGCTGCCAGCTCCCGCAAGGACGAGCATCGGACCTTTAGAATGGAGAACCGCATCTTTTTGCTGGGTATTTAGGTCGGTCAACAAAAGTTTTTTAATCATAACCCCCACTTAAAATAAAATATAACCCGAGATAAACAAGATGAAGGAAATCAATACAATTCCTTGCAAAGCAACGTAATAATATATAGATTATATCAGACAACAGTAAAGAACTTCCACCTGCTAATTGATAAATTGATAATTTTTATAGCAACAGTTATTCAACAGTTACGCTTTTTGCCAGATTTCTTGGTTGGTCAACATTGCATTTGCGTAGAACTGCCATATGATAGGCAAGCAGATGAAGGGGTATGGAAAAAATAATAGGAGAGAGGTAATAATTGGTTTCGGGCATAAAAACAAAGTGCTGCGCTCTTGCATGAATTTTTGTATTTCCTTCCGTAGTTACTGCTATTACTTTGCCTCCGCGACTTTTCACCTCTTCCATATTTGATAATATTTTATCAAGGACGCTATCATTCGGAGCAAGTGCTAACACAGGCATCTCATTGTCGATAAGGGCTATAGGTCCATGTTTCATTTCTCCTGCAGGATAACCTTCAGCATGTATGTATGAAATTTCTTTTAATTTCAAGGCTCCCTCAAGAGCGATCGGGTAGTTTATGCCTCTGCCAAGATAAAGGAAATCTTTAACACGATGGAACTTCCTGGCAATTTTCAGGATTGAATCATTGCATTGGAGGGCCTTCTCCACTTTTTCAGGTAACTGCAGGAGTTCATTAAACAGTTCTTTTATTTCCCTGGATTTCAGTTTTCCCTTTGCCCTGGCAAGCGCTATCGAAAAAAGATAAAGGCCTGCAAGTTGAGTTGTAAAAGCTTTGGTTGAAGCAACTCCAATTTCCGGTCCTGAATGGGTATAAAAAATACTATCTGCCTCTCTTGCAGATGTGCTACCTAACACATTACATATAGAAAGTGTCTTTGCGCCGAGTTTTTTTGCTTCCCTCTGTGCCGCCAGTGTATCAGCGGTTTCTCCTGATTGAGTAATTACAATCATCAGGCTGCCTTTAGGAATAAGTGGCTTCCTGTATCTGAATTCAGATGCTATATCGACCTCACAGGGAATCCTTGAAAGATTCTCGATCATATACTTTCCTACAAGGGCGGCATGCCAGGAAGTGCCACAGGCAACAAGAAATATCTTGCTTAATTTTTTAAGTGCGGTTTCCCTGAGGACAAATTCTTTGAGATTGACTTTTCCGGAATCGAGTGAGAATCTTCCCCTGATCGTATCCGCTATCGCCCTTGGCTGCTCAAATATTTCTTTCAGCATAAAGTGCCTGTAACCGCCTTTTTCAGCCATGGTCGGGCTCCATGTTATTTGCATGATTTTTTTCTCAGCAGGCCTGTTCTTACGAATATTACGGACTGATACACCGCTACTCGTAATTGTCGCCATTTCATTATTCTCAAGGATAATGACATCCCTTGTATATTTCAAAAATGCCGGAATATCTGAAGCAAGAAAATACTCCCCTTTGCCCAATCCTAAAACTAAGGGACTATCGTATTTTACTGCCAGAATTTTGTCAGGCTCCGATTCACTTATGATCCCGATAGCGTAAGCGCCCTTTAAATGTTTCAGGCCTTTTTTTGTTGCGTTCTCGAGACTGAACCCCCTTTGTGTGTAGCTTAAAATCAGATGGCATATAACTTCAGTATCGGTTTCTGATCTGAAAACATGACCTTTTTTCTTCAATTCCTCTTTCAGTTCAAGATAATTTTCTATTATGCCGTTATGCACAACAACAATGTCGCCGGCTTTATGAGGATGCGCGTTTTCCTCGGATGGCTTGCCATGTGTCGCCCACCTTGTATGCCCCATACCAATCGCGCTTTTAAGTCTTTTTCCTTTAATTAAAGTTTCCAGGTTTTTTATTTTGCCTGCACAACGGGTAACTCCTATTTTGTTATCTTTCAAAAAAGATATGCCTGCTGAATCGTAACCCCTGTATTCAAGCCGCTTGAGACCACTGATGAGTATGGGTATGGCATTTCTTGTTCCTAAATAACCGATGATTCCGCACATGATATTAGATCTTAAAGATTAGATTGTGAGTTTGAAAGTTAATAAGATTATTTTGCAACGTTCACCTTTAATGTTTTTTTTTGTTTTTGCTCTTCACTTTTCTTCTGCTTGCCCAGCCGGATAAATTCTGCTGTTTAACTCTGCTTACCGCAAGTGCGTTTGATGGAATATTTTTTGTTACTGTGGTGCCGGCAGCGATATATGCACCTTCACCTATCGTAACAGGAGCAACAAGTTGGGAATCGCTTCCTATAAACACGCCCTTTTTTATTTTTGTCTTAAACTTGTCCCTGCCATCGTAGTTACATGTTATCGTTCCGGCGCCTATATTTACATTTTCCTCTATTTCCGCATCTCCGAGATACGATAAATGAGAAGCCTTTGTTCCGTTGCCGACAATGGTCTTTTTTAGTTCCACAAAATTCCCTATCTTTGCGTCGTTGCCTACTATATTGTGAGGTCTGAGATGAGCACAGGGTCCAATAGTTGCTCTGTCCTTAATCCTGCTTTCTTCAATCAAGCTGTTATCTTTAATTATTACTTCATTGCCAAGTTTGCTGTTATAAATCCTTGTGCCAGGATATATAATACAATTTCTTCCTATTGAAGTTGTGCCTTCAAGGTACGTATTGGGATAAATAATCGTATCTTTCCCAATGATTACTGATGAGTGCAATAATGTAGTGTCAGGATCCATAAAAGTAACTCCATTTTTCATCCACCTTGTAATAGATCTTGCTTTAAGAATACTGGAGACTTCATGAAGTTCCTGCCGGTTATTTACACCACGAATTTCTTCAGAGTGACATTTGTATGCCTCAAGTTTTTCACCTGCTTTCGATAGAATGCTCACAAGATCTGTCAGGTAATATTCTCCAGAGGATCTGTTCTTTTTTATCCTGTTGAGAAAGTTCAATGTTTTAATGTCTATGATATATATGCCACCATTCAGTTCTGTAAATCGTCTCTTTTCGCTCAATGTTGTGTGTGTATCTTCTACTACGCCGGTTATCCGTCCATTTTTGTCCCTGAAAATTCTTCCATATCCCGACATTGAATTATCAACAAAAGTCAGAAAAGACAACCTGTTTTTATCCCGGTTATGTTTTCGTAAAAGGGCTTTTAAGGTTTTTGTCGTTATAAGAGGACCGTCTCCATTAATGATAAGAACAGGACCCTTTTTCAGTTCTTTTCTGGCAATTATTAGAGCATTTCCGGTACCAAGCAATCGTCTCTGAATGACAAAAGTCAGGCGGTCATGATTGACCGCTTTTTTTACTGATTCTGCTCGATTGCCGATGACGACAACTATCTTTACAGGGTTTAAAGCTTTAACAGCATTGACTACATGCTGAAGCATGGGCTGCCCTGAAGTTTCGTGGAGAACTTTCGGGATAGCAGAGTTCATTCTCTTGCCGAGGCCTGCTGCAAGAATAACAACAGAAAGATTCATCCAATATGTTAATCTGTTGGAGGGTTATATTGCAATTCAGGAAATATTTCTGATCTGCAGATATTCTTTTGCGATTCTTGGATATAATTTCGGGTTAAATAGAATATTTGTCATTAAATAGCATTCATGTGTACAGTAACAGCCCTTGTCCTTAATCGACCTGATAATTCCCTGTGCCTTATCTGCTTTTAAAATATTTTTCATGCTGTATCCATAATCCCTGACATTGCCCATTTTCATACCAAAGGACTCGCACGGATAAATGTCACCTGCTTCTGTTATGACGAGATTTAATCTTCCGGCATAGCAGGGAGTCAGTTGTTTTTTTTGGGTCATCGTATCGTAAATGAGGCGACGCTGTACGATATCCTGGGCTGCCTTTATCCTCGCTCCTCTAAAATGATAAGTATCAGAGATATTTTTTCTGAGGTTCAGGGCGATTCTGTTAATTGTCTGATTATATTTATCAATGTCTATGTTTTTAAGACTGCTTTCTGCAACTGTACCGCGTATAAGTGACACTGTATGCGTTCTGATCTTTTCTAATCTGTTCACAAATTCAATAAGTTCATCCATTCTGTCCTGGTTCGCGGAACAGAATACAGTGTTTATACCAAGTTCAAAATTCTGATACATGTCAAGCAGGGGTTTCAAAACATTGTAAGTTTCGATCGTTTTTCTGAAACTGCCATCTCCCCTGATCGAATCATGCAATCTTTCAGTGCCCTCTAATGACAGCTTGACAACAATGATACTCTTGTCACAGTGGCTGAGAACAGACTCGATTCTGTCCTTTATTAAATCAGTGAGAAGTCCGTTTGTAGGGAAAAGAATTATGGCAGGCCTGTTATTTTCATAAAACAATTTTGTTATTTCAACAATGTCATTTCTGAGGAAGATCTCACCACCCGAAAATGCAAGCCATAGGAGTTGACCTATTGAAGAAGATAATTTTTTGATCTCATCAAATGACAACTCGGGTTCTGATAAGTTTGCGGATTCATTATCTGACAGATAAAAACAGAAGGAGCACCTGGCATTGCAACGCCTGGTTACGAAAAAAGTAAGCTGTATAGGGTTTCTTTTCCAGAGTATTGAATCTATATGACGGAAGTGATTATAAGACATATAATTGATTATTACTTCACATTAGAGTAAAAGGTGTTCAGCCCGGCTCTTCCTCATTTACAGTAGAGGGCAACTGGCATGGAGCAGGTCTCCTGTTACAAGGATCATCTCCTTTGACTTTAGGCCAGCTCTCTTTTGAAGAGGTGAAATGTTTTACGGCGCCGGTTATTGTGCCAAGGCCTACAGGAACGGGATAAATCATCATGTAGTATAAAACTGCCCTGAAGGCAAACAAACTGCTCTTAGACTTGCAGAAGGATTTAAACAGCTGCCTGTTTATAATTATATTCAAGGAAAAAGTTACAGGTAATATATAGAGAAACACCGGTTTTCGTAATAATATCCAGGATAATATAAGTATTAAATTTATGACGAATGATAATACATTGACCTTGAGTTCTTTAGATGCACAACCCGAGTCAGACAGCAGGTCATTATTTTTCAAAGAATACATTGTCCAGTAAGTTGACTTTCTGAAGGCATTGCGTAATGATCGAAATAGTGAAAAACCGAAAATATGCTGTACCTCTATGGTTGGCTGTATAATAAGCTTGCCACCGGCTCTCCTTAATCTGTGGCTGAATTCGATATCTTCGATTATCGGAAGGAATACCTCCTGAAATCCACAACTTTCTTTAAAATATTCGGAGCCGATAATCATGGCGTGGGCTGCAATGTAATCAGGTGCTGTTGCATTTTTTGTTTCAAAATAATTTACAAATTCGGACTGAAAGATGCTATAGAAACTACTGTCATATGGCATCCGCGTATAAGTGCCTCCAATAATCACATCGGTATCAACCCTGGGGAAAATATTATTTACGATAGAAAGGGTGTTTTTTTGCAGAAGACAGTCGGCATCCGTAAAAAAAATTATTTCCCCGTTGCTGTTTTGTACGCCCACGTTTCGTGCTTTTGATGTTCCTGACCTTGTTTGGAAAGATATGAGTCTGCAGGGGAACTTTCTTATGATTTCTACAGAACTGTCATCAGAGTGATCATCCACAACGATGACTTCAAAATTCTTATAGTCAGAAGCAAATGCTGCTTCGAGACATTTTCCGATAGTTCCTTCATTATTATAATTGGGGATAACAATTGAGATAAATTTTTCCATCTTAAAAAAATATAATTTTGTAACTTATACGGTTTTTTCGATATTCGTGTAATCAGGAAACAATTATACTATACAACAAAAATCGATAATGTAAACCAATACAGGGGACTTTGGGTCTGTAAAAAATTATACAATTCGCCTATCTTTGTTTCATTAAATTGACAAATTATTTTATATCATTTTAAGATTATTAAGAAAAATTAATACAATCGAGGTATAAATGCTACAGGAAATAGAAGAAATATCGCCAACAACAAGAAGGCTTAAGATCGATGTTCCATCTGATGTCATCCAATCAGAAACTGACAGTGCATACAATAACCTGCGGATGACCACCAATATTCCGGGTTTCAGGGCTGGTAAGGCTCCACGGGCAATTCTCGAGAAGAGATTTGGCAAGAATGTCGAAGCTCAGATTATCGAAAAGATTGTCCCAGAGTTCTATCTTAAAGCAGTTAAGGAAGCCAAGATCGAACCGGTCAATTATCCGAATATTGATGACAGGATCGAGATTAAGCCCGGCCAACCGCTTTCTTTCTCAGTGACAGTAGAGATCAAACCTGTTGTGGAGGATGTTAAGTATCAGGATATTGTCTTGAAAAAGAAGATGTTCACGGTTGAAAAGGATGAGGTAGACAAAGCTATCGAAGTGCTTCAGGAAAACAAGGCATTGTACGCAGTTACTGGGAACCAACTGAAAGATGGTGACATGGCTATAGTGAACAGCGATGCGTTCGTAGATGACAAGCCTATGGAGGAGTTGTCTTACAAGGAGTATCCTTTGGTTCTGGGTTCAGGGGCGATGCCTCAAGAATTCAGTATGGCACTTAAAGGCAAAAAAAATGGTGATACTGTTGAAGTCAGGATTAATTTTGATAATAACGATCCAAATCAAACCGTTGCAGGAAAAGAAGTATTGTTTAAAGTGACGATAAAAGAGGCCAAGGAAAAACATTTGCCGCCATTAGATGATGCATTTGCACAGGAATCTGAATGTGGAAATATGGATGCACTCAGGAATAAAATACTTGACAATTTTAATAAGAGAAAAGAAGGCCAGATTAATCTCGAATATAAAAAAGAAATCCTGGATGAGCTTGTTAAAAGGCATGAATTTGCTGTGCCCGCCTCTATGGTACAGGGAGAAATCGATTCACTCATTCATCAGGAAAAAGAGAATGCTGCAAAGCGTGGTGAAACAGTTAAACCTGAAGAAGAGCTTAAGATGGAATTTGAGTCAAGGGCAACCGATAATGTTAAGAGCGTAATGCTTCTGGAGTCGATCGGCAAAAATGAAAACATAGAGGTCAATGACGCTGATATTAAGGCTGCGATCGAGGAAATTGCAACACGTAACAACTTGAAACCCGAGGAAGTAACCAAGCTTTATACTGTCAGAGAGGGTTCGATGGATGCATTAAAGAGCAGGCTGTTTGCTGACAAGGTGCTGGAATTTATATTGGGGAAAACGACTATTAAAGATTAAAAGTTGAAATTTTAACTTGTTTATAAGGAGAGGGTATGAGCTTAATTCCGATAGTAATAGAACAGACAGGAAGGACCGAGAGAGCATACGATATTTATTCCAGACTTTTAAAGGACAGAATTGTTTTTTTAGGGAATCCTATAGAAGATAATCTGGCAAATACGATCATAGCCCAGCTGCTTTTCCTGCAGACTGAAGACCCTGAAAAGGATATTCATCTGTATATAAATACTCCTGGTGGTGTTGTTTCTGCAGGCCTGGCTATCTATGACACAATGCAGTACATTAAGCCTGATATCGCTACATATTGTTTAGGTCAGGCGGCCAGCATGGGGGCGCTTCTACTCACTGCAGGTTCAAAAGGAAAACGTTTTGTGCTTCCGCATTCTCGCGTTATGATACACCAGCCTATAGGAGGATTTTATGGTCAGGCAACAGATGTCGAAATTCATGCGAGGGAAATCCTGAAAATGAAGGAAACACTGAATAATATTTTTTCAAAACATACTGAGCAGCCTCTTGAAAAGATACAGATTGATACAGAGAGAGACTATTTTATGTCTGGCAAGGAAGCCAAAGAGTATGGTATTGTTGATGAAGTGATTGAATCAATGAAAAAGTAACGGTGTGAATTATGGATGACGAGAGAAAAAATATCCGGATTAATGACTCGCTTAAATGCTCTTTTTGCGGGAAGGGACAGAAGGAGGTCAGAAAGCTTATAGCAGGGCCTACTGTCTATATCTGTGATGAATGCGTGAATCTGTGTAATGAGATCATGGCTGAAGAATTTGATGCCTCGTTTGATATCAGCATATCTCAAAAGCTTCCGGCGCCGAAAGAAATAAATAATTTTCTTGATGATTACGTTATTGAGCAGGAACAGGCAAAGAAAATTCTATCTGTTGCCGTGCACAATCATTATAAGAGAATAAACAATCCCCAGCAATCTGATGTTGAATTACAGAAAAGCAATATTGTCCTGCTTGGCCCTACGGGCACTGGCAAGACTATTCTTGCTCAGACACTTGCCAGGATACTTGATGTTCCGTTTACAATAGCTGACGCCACAACTCTAACTGAGGCCGGTTATGTAGGGGAGGATGTGGAAAATATCATACTCAAGTTATTGCAGGCTGCCGACTATGATGTTGAGAGGGCACAGCGCGGCATAATATATATAGATGAGATCGATAAAATCAGCCGTAAGACAGAAAACGTATCTATAACAAGAGATGTATCCGGCGAAGGAGTGCAACAGGCGCTGTTAAAAATCATAGAGGGTACTGTTGCCAATATTCCTCCACAGGGCGGCAGAAAACATCCTCAGCAGGAGTTTGTTCAGGTAAATACTACAAATATCTTGTTTATATGTGGTGGCGCATTTATTGGGCTTGAGAAAATCATAGAGGATAGACTTGGTAAAAAGATGGTTGGTTTCGGATCCGAGCTAAGCGGAGTGTTCAGTAAAAAAATAGGTGATACACTGAAAATGATGCAGCCTCAGGATCTGATTAAATATGGCCTGATCCCTGAATTTGTAGGGCGTCTCCCGGTTGTCGCGACACTTGACGAGCTTGGGGAATCAGCGCTGGTAAGGATACTAAATGAGCCGAAAAATGCTCTTATCAAACAATATCAGAAACTGCTTTCTTTTGACAATGTAAAACTGAAATTTACTGACAAGGCATGTTCAGCTATAGCTAAAGAGGCTATAATACGCAAGACAGGTGCAAGAGGATTAAGAGCTATTCTTGAGGATATAATGCTTGATATTATGTATGAAATTCCGTCCCAGCAGGATATTAAAGAATGCGTTATAACCGATGATGTCATTAATAAGAAAGAAAAGCCTCTTCTGACTTTTGAAAAGCAGGCAGAGTCAGCCTGATACATCAGCTTTTGTTTTTATACTTACCCTTTGTCAATCCATGAGATATAAGTGATTTGAATTTTTTCTTCAGTTCTTCATCCTTGACAGTATTTATCGTATTTTCCAGATACCTCTGATCATCACCGCTCAATATAACATCATCCTGTTTTGAAGTTTTCCCGGTTTGCTGACTCAATCTGCCAATTCTGAACTTTACATCCTTCACATTATAAGACTTCAGCTTTTCAATAATGTCTTCTTTGAAAAAACTCAGGTGGTGCATCCACTGCGGGGTATCTACTTTAATGGAAAGGGCGCTGTTTTTTATAGTGTCCGGGGCGGTATGAACTGCGATTGTTTTTCCTACGATATCTTCCCAGTTCCTTCTTATCGAGTTAAGAACAGCTCCGCCTTCTATGCCATAATTCTTGACAAGTTTCCGAAGGATTTCCTGGAGAGCATGCATAGAATGAAAATGATGGATAATATGCAGTCACTGGCATACAGAAAACAAGACTTGAGGAATTGCTATACTGCCTTTTTTATTTTTCCAGACCGCAAGCATCTTGTACAGACATAGAGTCTTTTTGTACCCTTATCGGTCTGGACTCTTATCTTTTGCAGATTTGGTCTGAAAGAACGTTTCGTCCTGTTATTCGCATGGCTAACATTATTGCCAGACACTTTCTGTTTGCCACAGACTGAACATACAGCCATCTGAAGTCATTCCTCCCTTTGCAGATTGCTTTAAAAAGAATAAGTATGATAACATTAATCCAGAAAAACTTACAACCCTGTTTCATGCGTTGATTTGAGCCTTAACATGCTTTTTTTTTGGCAAAAGCTATAAATAAAAAACAGGTATTATAACTATGGCTGGAATCAGAATTTACGAATTATCTAAAGAGATTAAGATAAACAGCAAAGCAATAATCGCACAACTTGCCAAACTTGGGATTGAGGCTAAATCCCACATGTCCAGTATCGATGCAAAAACTGCTAAGAAATTGACGGATATTTATGCCGGGAAAGAGAAAGCTGATGTTCAAAAAAAGCCTGCTTTGTCTAAGGCAAAAGGCAAGGCACAAAAGCCAGCTTCGAGGAAAAAGTCTGTAAAGACTAAAACGGCAGCAGAAGATGCGGACAAAACTACAACCGCAAAGGCAAAAAAAGGGAAAAAGGCAAAAGAGACTAAAGTAAAAGAAGCCAAGACTGTCTCTTCAAAGACAAAGGGGAAAATTAAGCGTTCCTCTGAAGAACTACAAAAAACTGAAGCAAATGTAGAACAGATGCCAGCAGAGGAAGATGAGATACTTGTTCCGGACAGATTCAAAAAGGAAGTAGAGAGAGATAAGCTGACAAAATTCAAGGTGAAGCCTGGAATGCAAAGGGCCTTTGATTCGATACGTAGAGTGGAAACATCCAAGAAGGGTCATGACTTCAGGCCCCGTTTTAAGAAACATGACAGAAGGCCAGTTGCCAAGAAAGTTGAGGGAACAGATGCGCCATTAACTACTGCTCCGAGGAAAAAAGTACTTAAATTTGAAGAAGGTTCTTCAGTTAAAGAATTTGCGGAAACCATAGGACAGAAACTCAATGATGTTATAAAAAAATTCATGGAACTTGGCTACATGCCAACTATAAACCAGCCTGTTGATGCTGATGCAGCTCAGATTGTTGCAGAAGCATATGATGTAAAAATCGAGCTTACAAGTGTTGAGAGTGAAGAAACACTGCTCGAGGAAGAAGAGGTTGATGAGGCTGCCCTTAGTCCCCGTCCTCCAATTGTTACAATTATGGGACATGTTGACCACGGGAAAACTACTCTTCTTGATGCTATAAGGGAAACACGGGTAACCGAGAGTGAGGCGGGTGGAATAACGCAGCATATCGGTGCTTATAAAGTGAGACTTAAAGACAAGGAAATAGCTTTTCTCGACACGCCTGGACATGAAGCCTTTACTATGATGAGGGCTCGTGGTGCTAAAGTCACCGATAT